>JACDDS010000003.1 GCA_013816805.1 Chitinophagales bacterium
GCACTAGGTAGCTTGCCACCGGTAATGTATGTGTTGAAATATGGAAAACACAATCTCAATAATTTTTCTAATGCCATGTTTACCACATTTCAACACATTGGTAATAATAATGACAATAATATATTGATTTGAATACAAATACTAACTTGGAACTGGCTCTATGAATGGGGAAGCCTACAGCTTGATCTAAAAGAAACAAAAGATCAAGGCTTTATAAAAACATAAGCGCAATCCCAGGCCCTCAATTATTTTACTCATGCCTTATTTTTAGAATGCGGCTATAATCCTAAACAATAACGACATGACAAGATAAAAGGGAATTAAATATTTAACAGAAATCAAAAAGATGGCTCTGAATTTTTTGTTGATTATTCCAGGCAAAATAAATGAGGTTTTAAAATGATCGGCATCACCCTTCGATCAATTTAGTGATTCAATAATTCCTGCGATGCCCTGGCCGCCGCCCACGCAGGCAGTCACCATGCCATATTTTTTATTGCGCCTTTTTAATTCATTTATAATCTGAACGGTAAGCTTGGTTCCCGTGCAACCCAATGGATGACCAAGCGCGATTGCGCCGCCATTAGGGTTCACAAGGGTTGGATCCATATCGAGTGACCGGATCACAGCGAGTGATTGTGTGGCAAACGCTTCGTTCAGTTCAATAACATCAATATCGCCCAGCTTCATATTTGCTTGTCGCAATGCTTTAGGAATGGCTTCAATTGGTCCGATGCCCATAAGACGCGGGTTGACTCCGGCAGAGGCGCAGCTAACCAACCTCGCAATTGGCTTTACCCCCAGTTCATTTACCACTTTTTCACTCATGATGATAACGAATGCCGCTCCATCGGATGTTTGGGAAGAGTTTCCGGCAGTGACTTGCCCATTTAATTTAAAGGCTGGCTTTAACTTAGCAAGGACTTCCGGAGACGTATCTGAACGCGGGCCTTCATCAGTATCTACTATAAACTCCTGTGTTTTTCTTTTCCCATTTTCTACGGTTATTTCTTCGACTTTTATTGGTATTATTTCCTCTCTAAACTTTCCCTCGCTGATTGCTTGAATAGCTTTTTGATGTGATTCATATGCAAACGCATCAGCATCTTCACGCGTAATGGAATATTCCTGAGCTACTTCTTCAGCAGTTAATCCCATTCCTAAAAAGTATTCTGCATGGTCTTTAGCCACATTGTAGTTAGGAACGGTCTTCCATCCGGTAGTAGGCACGAGTGACATGGATTCCGCACCACCTGCTATGATGCAATCTGCCATTCCTGAGCGGATCTTCGCGGTAGCCATTGCAATGGATTCCAATCCGCTGGCACAATAACGGTTGATGGTTACTGCAGGAACAGAAATCGGCAATGCCCGTACAGCGATCCACCGCGCAATCTGTAATCCCTGCTCGGCCTCCGGAACAGCATTCCCTACTATTAAGTCGTCTACTCTTTTTGGATCCAATTCCGGAACGCTCGCCAGGAGCTTTTTAATGACTTCCACTGCAAGGTCGTCCGGCCTCGTAAAACGGAATCCTCCTTTCTTTGATTTACCAACGGCGGTACGAAATCCTGCAACGATATATGCTTCCTGTGATGACATAATTCTATTTTTTCAGTGATTAAATTTATTTTAATTTCTTTTGGCTTTGATCCAAAAGAAACAAAAGATCAAGGCCTTCCAAAAATAAAGCACTACCCAACCTCGCTCTGGAAAAATGAAAGCTGTTAATATGATTGGAAATAATTTTTACTGTCAGCATATTTATTGATACATTTTTCCTCTCCCTAACCTCAACTGCTTTCTTCATGCTTTATTTTTAGAATGCCGGATTAAGTGTAAAGGAAAAAAATGTAATAGTTATTGATTCATCAAATAATATTTTATTCATTTAAATTTCTTTTGGCTTGATCCAAAAGAAACGAAAGATCAAGGCTTTCCAAAAATAAAAGCGCTGCCCGACCTCGCTCCAGGAAAAATGAAAGCTGTTAATATGGTTGGCAATAATTTTTGCTGTTAGCATATTTATTGATACATTTTTCCTCTCCCTTATCTCAACTGCTCTCCTCATGCTTTATTTTTAGATGCCAGTCTAACTGTAGAATAGATACTAATAGCTCGACAAGATAAAAGAGAATAAGAAAAGACAAATGGTTATTCGTTTATCCATTTTTATTTTAAATTTCTTTTGGCTTGATCCAAAAGAAACAAAAAGATCAAGGCTTTCTAAAAATAAAAGCGCTGCCCAAACCTCTCGGGAAAAATGAAAGCTATTTATCAAGTCTGTTATAAATTATACTATCAAAATTTTATTTACACATTTTTCCTTTTGCTCTGCTCAATTACTTAACTCGTGCTTAATTTTTAGAATGCCGCATTAGTGTAAGTCAAATTTTAATGGCTCGAGATAAGCGAAAAAAAAATAAATCGTTATTGATTAATCTGATCATCATTTTAAATTTCTTGGCTTAAATCCAAAAGAAGCAAATAATCACCTTTTGCTTTCCTATTACTCTTGCTCATGCTTTATTTTAGAATGCCGTGTCTTAATGCACCCTGCTCTGTGAATATTTAAAAATTTAAAGGTTAACCGGAATATTTCTTATTACCTAAAGCATGAATAAACACTCAAAACACTTACAATAATAAAGTTTCTATGTATCGCTTTTAACAGCATAGACCTTCTATCAATTCCGTAAGGGTTTACCGGTTTTTAAAATTGATTGCATTCTTTCCATAGACTTTTTAGTAGTGACCAGGCTCAGGAATGCTTCCCTTTCCAAATCCAATAAATACTGCTCACTTACATATGCAGGCGCAGTTAAGTCTCCGCCGCTCATGACGAATGCGAGTTTTTCTGCCATCAGCTTTTCGTGTTCCGTGGCATAGTTTCCATATGCCATTGCGGTAATGCCTGCATAAAATGCAGCAAGCGCACCTCTTCCTAAAACATATATATCGTTGTGGGGAACCGGCATGGTATAACCTTCGCGATGCATCTCCAGCACCTTTTGTTTTGCATCGGCAATCAGGCGGTTTTGATTCATACTGATGTCATCAACACCATTCCTGAAAATATCCATATCAAATGCTTGTTCCGCACTGGTTGCCACCTTCGCGGTTGCAATATTTAAAAAGCGTTTCTGAAGCTCGGGAAATTCAATTTCACCTTCGCGGTATGCATTGCTTGCGCGCAGCGTCATCTCTTTGGTACCACCACCGGCAGGAATAATTCCTACTCCAAACTCCACCAGGCCGATATACGTCTCTGCAGCTGCCTGTACCTTATCGGCATGCAATGCAAATTCACAACCGCCTCCAAGGGTTAGATGGTGAGGCGCAACCACCACAGGAATGGTGGAGTACCGGATGCGCATCGAAGTGTTTTGAAACATCCGGCACGCCATATTCAATTCATCGAATTCCTGTTCACTGGCCAGCATCAGTATCATTGCCACGTTAGCGCCGGCAGAAAAGTTTTCACCCTGATTGCCAATCACTAATCCTGCAAAATTTTTCTCCGCGATTTCAATAGATTTATTAACTCCTTCCAATACTTCTCCGCCAATAACATTCATCTTGGTTTTGAACTCCAGGTTTACCGCGCCGTCAGCTATATCAATTAAGCTGCAGCCGCTGTTTGCCCAAACTATTTTATCAGCATGATTTTCCAGGATGATGAAAGCATCTGTTCCGGAAATATTTTTATAAAGGGAGGAAGAAAGATCATAGTATTTTTTCTTCCCTTCCTCAACTTTGTAGAATGATTTAAAGCCTTTTGAAAGCATCTCCTGAATCCATGGTGCAGGAGTATTTCCAGAGCTTTCCATCGCAGATACGGTTTCTTCCACACCCATTGCATCCCAGGTTTCGAAAGGACCCAGCTCCCAGCCAAAACCTGCGTTTAATGCTTCATCAACCTGGTAGACAGTGTCGGAGATTTCAGGAATGCGATGGGAGACATAAGCAAGCAAACCATAAAAAAAGCTGCGATAGAATTCTCCTGCTTTATCCTCGCCATTCACTGCGACTTTCATTTTCATGCGCAGATTATCTGCCTGCTTCAGTGCCTCAATTGTCTTAAATTTTGTTTTTTCCTTAACTGAATATTCCAATGTTTTAAGATCAATAGAAGGATAAACTGTTTTTCCGTCAATCTTTTCTTTTTTGTAAAAACCCTGCCCGCTTTTATCACCAAGCCATTTATTTTTTACCATCTGGCTGAGCCAATCCGGTATCTTAAAAAGCTCTCTCGATTCATCATTTGGGCAGGCATCATATACAAACTTTGCAACGCTCACCAGCGTATCCAATCCTACTACATCGCTGGTACGAAAGGTGGCAGACTTTGGTCTTCCGATTAAAGGACCCGTAAGTGAATCAATTTGATCGACGGTCATAACCAGATGATCCATCAAATAAAAGATGCGCATGATGGCATATATCCCTATGCGGTTTGCAATAAAGGCAGGCGTATCCTTGCACAAGACAGTTGTCTTTCCCAGGAAAAGATCCCCATATTGAACCAGGAAATCTGTGACGCCTGAATCCGTTTTTGCCGTAGGAATAATTTCCAGCAATCGCAGGTATCGGGGAGGATTGAAAAAGTGAGTTCCGCAAAAATTCTTTTGAAAATCTTCGCTCCTGTTTTCTGCTAATAAGTGAATTGGAATGCCCGAAGTATTTGAAGTGATTAGCGTTCCGGGGGTGCGGAATTTTTCAACCTGTTCGAAGATATTTTTCTTTACTTCTAAATTTTCTATTACCACCTCGATTATCCAATCGCAGCCTGCAATGTCTTTCATGTTATCGGTGAAATTGCCGGTAGTGATCAGCTTTGAAAATGAATGCCTATAAAGAGGAGCAGGATTTGATTTGATCGTATTCTGAAGAGCACTGTTTACAACCCGGTTTTTTACGGCTAAACTATCGGGAGATAAATTTTTTTTCTTTTCGTCGGCCGTCAATTCTTTCGGAACAATATCAAGCAATAAAACGGGTACGCCAATATTTGCAAAATGGCAAGCGATACGGCTCCCCATTACACCCGAACCAAGAACTGCAACCCTGCGTATTTTTCGTGAATTCATGGCGGTAAATTCCTTTTTTCCTTTTATGTTTGTTAAACACCGCAACCATATTCTGCATGAATACTTACATGCACATCAATTTCAGCAAAGAAAATTGAATTCAAAATTGTAATCCCTTTCTTTAAAGAATATACAGGAGCTCATGATTGATACCATTTACTGCTCTTCATACATTTCCTTTATTTCGTTTTGGTATCTATTCAAAATTACTTTTCGCTTTAGTTTTAATGTGGGGGTTAACTGACCTCCCGGTGTCGTCCATTCATCAGCAAGCAATTTGAATTTCTTTATTCTGTCAGTATGACCCAGGCTGCTGTTCTTCTCATCGACTACTTCCTGGTATTTCTGCAGCACCTTTGGCTTACAAATCAGCTCTTCATTGGACGAAAATAAAATTTCATTCTTTTCGCACCATGCTTTCAGATTGGGAAAGGACGGCACAATAAGTGCTGAGACAAATTTTTTAGCATCACCGACCACCATCATCTGTTCAATCAGGAAAGATTCCTTGAAAGCGTTTTCTATAGGCTGGGGTGCGACATATTTACCGCCGGATGTTTTAAACAGTTCTTTCTTCCGGTCTGTAATTTTTAAAAATCTGTCATTCACCCATTCGCCGATATCGCCGGTGTAAAACCACCCATCCGCGTCTATGGCTTTTGCAGTTTCTTCGGGGAGCTTGTAGTACCCTTCCATTACATTTTCGCCCTTACATAAAATTTCGCCATCTTCTGCAACCTTTACCATCACCCCAGGCACCACAGGTCCTACAGTACCAAGCATATTATTTTTTAAATCATAGCGGTTTACAGCAATAACCGGTGACGTTTCCGTGAGTCCATAGCCTTCCATTATGGTGATACCGGCGGCGGTAAATACACGGCCTATTTTAGCATTCAGAGGTGCAGCACCGGAAACAATTGCAAATACATTTCCGCCCAAAGCTTCAATCCATTTACTGAAAACTAATTTTCTCGCTATTTTTAATTGAAGATGATACCACGGTCCTAATTGTTTCTGGTTATCCCACATTTCACCCAGCCGAAGGGCCCAGAAGAAAAGTGATTTTTTTACCCCTTTCAATTCCAGTCCTTTACCAATAATTCTTTCATATACCTTTTCAAGCAACCGGGGGACACAGGTGAAAAAATAGGGTTTAACTTCACGAAGGTTATCGCCGATTGTTTCCATGCTTTCTGCATAATAAACGGAAGCCCCTTTCATGATATAGCAATAGACCACCATTTTTTCAAACACATGGTTGAGGGGAAGAAAGCTAAGCACCCGATGGATATGGTTGATAGGTAATACATCACTCACGGATCGCATATTCTCTATCACATTGTGATGTGACAGCATCACCCCCTTTGGAAAACCGGTGGTGCCTGAAGTATAGATAATGCACGCAGTTTGCTTTGGGTTAATAGAGTCACGTATTGAATTTACCTGATTAATATCTGATGCGTCAGCACGTGTTAAAAATCCTTTCCATTGCGGAGCGCTTGTGTCTTCGTTGAAAGAGAAGATTTCTTTAACGGATGCAATGCGGTTACGGAGGTCCTGGATTCTCTGATACAATTCACCACCCGAAACAAACAGCATTTTCACCTCTGCATTATTCAGGATGTAAACATATTCATCATCACTGATAGTGGGATAAATAGGAACTGTAATAGCACCTATTTGCATGGTTCCGAAATCTACAAAATTCCATAGGGGACGGTTGTTGGCTATGATTGATATTTTATCGCCAGTGCGAATTCCTGAAGCCACCAATGCCATGCTTACTTTGTTTACCTGGTCAATTACCTGCTGAGTAGAATAGCTTTGCCAAACTCCTCCTACCTTTTCGTTCAGGCAATCGTCCTTAGGATATTTAGTAAGCTGATAATAGGGTAAATCAAAAATGCGGGTATAATGATCCATGAACCGGCTTTCGTTTTAAATTTAATAGCATGCAGGGGCAAGGAAAACTTCCCGCAGAAACATTGAATTATTCACCAGCAAGTTTAAGAAAAATAATCATCCGTTAATACCAGGGAAAATACGATTTGCTTATCAGAGTCCAATTGCAAAACCTGCGCGAATGACGGGAACCCGGTAATAGGGACTGTATTGATCCTGCAGCACATCATATAATATGCTGATAAAAAATACCGATCGTCCGTTACCTACCTGCTGGGAATATCCGCCGCCCAGGAGCAGGGAAGGGATCCAATCACGCTCAATGGTGTAAATGCCGGTAAGTGGATCTGTAACTTTTACTACTTCAAAATTATTTGCCTCAAAATCTCCTTCCAGAAATAAACCCTGAAAAACAAGATAGCGGCCAAATACCTGACCTCCGTACAAATTGGTAGAGTATTTAAAATAATTGTCCTTGTAGTAAGAATATCGGAAACCTACGCCGGTGGTTAATTTCGGTGTAACGCGATAACCAATAGCAGGCGCTATTTCTATACTTATTATATCTCCGAAGCTAAGACCCAATCCACCGCCTATTTGGATACGGTCTTTCAAAGGCACCTTTTGAGGTGAAGAATTTGTTTGAGCAAGAGCTGAAAACGAGATACAACTAAAAAAAATTAAAAGATAAAAAACACTACTCTGTTTGAAGATTGTTCTATGATCAATATTCACGTGCATGGTATGTTAACGTTCAAATTTACTTAATCGTTTTCAATAAATATTTTTCCCGGATTCAAAATTCCTTTTGGATCGAAGACTTTTTTTATTGCTTTCATCAACTGTATCTGAACAGGGTTAAAAGCAATATCGAGATAAGGCTTTTGCACCCATCCAATTCCATGTTCGCCGGAAAGTGTTCCGCCAAGCTGAACGCATAACTCAAATATTTCCCGGATGGCAAAAGGTAATTTAATGGTCCATTGGTCTTCATTCATTTCCCCTTTAATAATATTCACATGAAGATTTCCATCACCTGCATGGCCATAGCAAACGGATTGAAATCCATATTTCGCGCCAGTTTCTTTTATCCCTTTCAATAGTACAGGTAACTCTGCCCGGGGTACCACCGTATCCTCCTCCTTGTAAATGGAATGGGACTTTACGGCCTCAGCGACCCCTCTTCTTAATTTCCACAAATCTGCCTTTTGCTGAGCGGTTTCTGCAAATAAAATATCTCCGGTCTCATATTTGGAAACTGCAATACTTATTTTTTCCGCATCCTGGTACAATTGCTCTAAATTATTTCCATCCAGTTCTATAAGTAAATGTGCTTTTATTTCTTCTGCTACAGGAAGATTTTTTACATCAATAAATTGTATGGCCCAATCAATTGCGTCGCGTTCCATAAACTCTATAGCAGAAGGTGTAACACCAGCAAGAAAAACCGCATTTACTGCCTCACATGCTTGGATCGCAGAACGGAATGGAACAAGCATCAGCAAATCATATTCAGGATATGGGATTAATCTCAATATGATTTTAGTTACAATACATAAGGTTCCTTCGCTGCCTACTACCAGTTGCGTAAGATTATAGCCTGTTGCATTTTTCAGCACATTTGCACCTGTCCAGATGATTTCACCATCTGGCAAAACTACTTCCAGGTTGAGCACGTAGTCTTTTACTACCCCATATTTCACCGCCTTCGGACCACCTGAATTTTCTGCAATATTTCCACCAATAAAACAGGAGCCGCGGCTTGCCGGATCGGGAGGGTAAAATAAATTTCGTTCTTTCAGCTCGTCCTGCAGCGTCTGAGTGATTACACCAGGCTCCACAGTTACCTGGTAATTTCTTTCATCAATCAAAATTATTTTATTCAACCGCTCAAGAGATAAAATCACTCCTCCATATACAGCTAAGGCCCCGCCGCTTAAACCAGTACCTGCACCCCTGGGAGTTACACAAATATTTTCCTGGTTACAAAATTTTAAAATACTGCTTACCTCTTCAGTGTTGAAGGGAAGAATTACAATTTCAGGTGGAAATCTTAAATCTTCTGTTTCATCATGAGAATATTTTTGTAGCGAATCGGAATCCATAAACACATAGTCAGGACCTACTATTTCCTGAAAGTGCAGTACATGGTTTGATAGAATTTTTTGAAAGATCATTACGGCAGCAAAAGACCTGGTAAAATTAATCAAACTGAAAACTTACCAAACGTGATGTAGTGAAAGCAATTAAGTTTATAATTTGCATCCCAGGGCTCTATTTAACGCATATGTTTAGATTCAGAATTTTGTGGATACTGTTTAATATCTTAGCAATACATTCAATATCCCAGGCTCAACCGGATACTTCTGATAAGAAAGGAAATCTTTATTTTAATATTGGTGCCGGCCCGATTTTTTATACTTATAAAGATGTATTAGTATCGCCTAACACCTATACAACGGTTGGTATACATCCCGGATTAGAACTAGGTTATGAAAAAGATTTCCCAAACTATCATGGCCAGACTTCGCTCTATACCGGACTGCAATATTTAAACGATGCGCCAGGCAGAAGATATGGAACCATTACCTCTCAAATGCTGATGGCCGAATTTAATACCTCGCGGTGCTGGGAGCTAAAAAAAATTATGCGGGAAAGAATAACCTGGCAACTTGGTTATAATGTAACTGTTGGATACAGTCACGAATTGAACATTAAATTTCAAAATTCCCAATATGTTTTCGGATTGTGGACAAATGCCGGTATTGCGAACCGCTTTGCGTATTCATTTGATATTAAAGGAGAAAAGCAACTATGGTTTATACATTTCCGAAAGCCTGATTATCCGTTTGAAATTAACTGGCAGTTAAACGTTCCGCTGGTTGGTGCCATTACGAGACCTAACTATGCAGGGATTCTTCATTTTGCAAATGGAGATTTTGCACAAGACTTTATAAGGATGATGAAAGACAATGCAAACTTTACTGCCTTTCATAATTTTCAGTCGGTGCATTCTCAAATAGCCTTTCAGGCACCCTTGGGAAATAGTAACCAATTAAAAATTGCCTACGTCTGGGAAGGAATTCATTATGGCAACAATCTGACGTCTCTGAGTGAAAGCTACGGCGGCGTTCTGGTTTCACTCATGTTTAAAATGGATAGCCATCCGTCAATAAGAAGTCAGCGTAAATAGTAAAATGAATAATATAAATTGTTAGAAAATAAAAGGATTAATTACTGTTAAAATCTAATGAAAAACTTTCTTGTTATTATAGTATTGTTATTTGCAACGGGCTTTTTTTCATGCAAAAAAGCATTTGTAGAGCCTGATATTGCTGATAACCCAAAACAGAATTTTGAATATTTATGGAGCGATATCAACAACCGTTATGCATACCTCGATTATAAAGGTCTTGACTGGAATGCTATCCATTCAAAATATGCTGAGCAGGTGCATGATGGAATTAGCAATACAGCACTTTTTTCAATACTTGCGAATATGATGAATGAACTGCGTGATGATCATTCAAATCTAATTTCGCCTTTTAATGTATCTGTATATTACCCCACGTTTTTAAACAGTCCTGAAAATTATGATGACCGGCTGGTTCTGGAGCATTATTTATTGAGGCATGCTTCGCAATACTATATAACCGGACCATTATTAAATACCATTATCGATACCCTGGGAGTAAGGATTGGATACATCCGTTATTCTTCCTTTAGCAGAACCGTTAGTAATTATGATATTGATTTTGTGATAAATCGTTTTAAAGGGTTGAATGGTGTTATAATTGATGTTCGCAATAACGGCGGTGGTGATGTATCAAATATTTTTCCGCTTGCTAATCGATTTTTTGATACCACACGATTAGGTTATACTTCGCAATTAAAAACAGGTCCCGGGCAAAATGATTTTGGAGATAACGAAAATGTTTATTTCGGACCGGTTGATGCCTATCATTTTACCAACAGGATCGCTGTATTAAGTAACCGGAATAGTTTTAGCGCCACGTCGCTTTTTTGTACTGCAATGAAATCCTTACCCTATGTAAAAATGGTTGGTGATTCTACGGGAGGCGGCATGGGAGCACCGAATGGAGGTGAACTACCTAATGGCTGGACTTACCGGTTTTCAGTCAGCCGCGCCCTCGCACCCGATGGTTCGAACTGGGAAAGTGGAGTGCCTGCAGATATCCTGGTTGATCTGGACCCCACCCTGGAACAACAAGGGTATGATTCCATAATCGAACGTGCTATCCAGTACATCATTTCCGGGAAATAGTAAAACAATTACACTGTATGCTTGTTTTCATAGCTGAAAAATTATCTGCTATCTTGCCAAAAATTTAGTTGATGATCAAAAAAATTATTGTTGCAGCCGGTATTCTTTGTTTTGCCGTTTCGGTTTCTGTTCGGGCTCAAAAAATATATACCGCATCAGCTGGTGAAACCATATTTTCATTAAGTAACATGCAGGCAGGGAATGATGACGCAAAACCTGTTATCAGGTTTTCTCCTTTTTTAAATTATCAGCAACAGCTTCATTTTGAATATTCTAATAATGTTGGATTTTATACAGGGCTTGGTATACGGAATGCAGGCTTTATAAACAAGTTCGGTGACTCACTGAAAGTAAAAGAAAGGTCTTATTCCCTTGGAGTTCCTGTGGTATTTACTTTTGGAAACCTTACGAATGGATTTAATTTGGGAATAGGTGCTGAAGCTGAATTTATGTTTGCATGGAAAAGAAAAGTATTTGTGAATGACAGTAAAACCAAGTATTCCCAATGGTTTTCGGACAATGTAAATTTTTTCAATCCATCTGTTTTGGTGGAAGTAAAATTTCATACCGGTCAGTATATCCGTTTAAAATATTATTTGCGCGATTTTCTTCAATACCAGCCCGGTGGCTTGTTTTTGCCAAATAACCAGGGGATATTACCTGACTATGCAAGATCAAGTAAGTTATTTTATATATCACTTGGAAGTGTTGTATTTAAAAAGAATTTAAAGCCCCGTCCAATAAATGACCCTGATATTAAAACGAACCATACTTTAAATAAAAATACAGAAGGCCAGGTAAGAAAAAGGTCTTGAGAATGCTGTGGAAAGCTCAAATGCCGAACATTACTTTTTGCATTAGATTTAAACAGAATTGTGGGATTATCATTTAGCGATCAAGTCCCTCCAGGAAATTTTCAGCTACCATTAGATGCTGGTCCATTTTTTTCCTGTCTAGTTTTTCCAATGCGTTAATTATCATTTTCATCCGTGGGTTTTGTCGTAGAAAATCCCGGTGTAAAAATATAAACCGCCAATACAATGCATCCCATATTTCACACCACGGTCCTTTTTTGAAATTGCTCATTTTCAAAATATAATTGGATCCGCTCAAGTATGGTTTCGTGCTCATTAAACCTCCATCAGCAAACTGGCTCATGCCATAAACATTAGGTACCATCACCCAGTCATAAGCGTCGATGTATAACTCCATAAACCATCGGTATACCTCATCGGGATTAAATTCACAAAGCAGCATAAAATTTCCCATCACCATCAGCCGCTCAATGTGGTGGGTATATGCATGGATAAGCAGGCGCTTAATCACATTATCAACCGGATCAATCCCGGTAGTTCCATTATAAAACTTTGCGGGGATTTTTCTGGTATGGTTCCATAAATTTTTTTTTCGCTGTTCTACGCCTTTCAGCTGATAAACACCTCTTACATATTCCCGCCAGCCCGATAATTTGCCTGATAAACCCTTCCAGGGAAGGAAGCGGTACCTCATAACTTGTTGCTGTATTTATTGCTTTACTTATAACTTCTTCAGGAGTAATTAATCCGGTATTTAAAACTGGCGTGAGAACTGAATGAAAAAGAAAAAAATGGTCCTGTGAAATAGCGTCCTGGTATGGACCAAAAAGATGAAACCGCTGCAATAAAAAATTATCAATCCAGCTTCTTGCATCTGAATAGGTAACGGGATAAAGGAAGTCTGCTATTGTTCCGGGATTTTTCGGGAAATTTAGATCTACATATTCTGCTGCTTCTTTGGTAAAATAATTCAGTGGGAGTATTGCAGCGGAAGGTACCTGAAGAGTTGCAGGTAAACGTTTGCGGTTTTCTTCATCGAAGCTCCATCTACCACCTGAAGGTTGATTGTTGTGAACTAAAATATTCAATCTTTTCCGCTGAGCAATATAAAAATCGTGAAAAAAAAATCTCTTCGAAGCGGAGAAATTGGAATCAAGATCTTCCTGCGTATTTAAAAAACAGGGACTGTTATAACGTTTTAAGATGATATTATTTCTCTTTGCATATTTGGAAATTCTGCGGTTAAGCAGGTAATCTGCAGGCTCACAAAAGTGTACTACTGTAATTCCAAGGCGATTAAAATCAAGGAACAGATTTTCCAGATGATGTAATTGGTCAAAGCACGAAATATATTGAACTCCAAATTTTCCCTTTAATAAATATTCCTCGTAGAACTTCATTGAAGCTCTGTGCAGTAAAAGCTTTTTCTTATGGAAGGAATATTGTTTGAAAAACAATTCATCCTCCACTAAAAATACCTGCCTGGAAGGATGGAGACATGGATTATGTTCGAATAGCTGGTGTGGAAAAACAAGAGATGCTTCCATGTTCTACATAACATAAGAGCCATAGAAGTTGTTTTTGCTTTTATATTGCAATCTGCGGAAGCTATCGCATTTTATTTACGATATTAGTTGTAGATAAACCTTGCAACAGCGGCACCACCTCAATGCTGCCTCCTGTTCCTTCTACAAGGTCTTTACCCACTACTTCCCCTATGCTGTAATCACCGCCTTTTACCAATACATCAGGCTTAATATTTTGTATCAGGCTATATGGTGTTTCCTCATCAAAGAGAATTACCGCATCTACGAAAGTAAAAGATGCCATTATCAGAGCACGGGAATGTTCGTCCTGGATGGGACGATCAGGTTTTAATTTTCTAACAGATGCATCAGTATTTAAACCGACAATCAATACATTTCCAAAGGATCTTGCCGTTGAAAGCAGATGAATATGCCCCTGATGAATAATGTCAAAGCAACCATTGGTGAAAACAATGTTTTTATCCTGAAACCGCCAGACGGCCAGCTTATTTTTAAGCTTACTCATCAATACGATTTTTTGCTCCATTACTTCCTTAAGGTAGTTCATGCGGAGACTTTTTATTTATAAACGGTAAAATTACCAGCGAAAGCAGGCCAAAAGTTAGCATCCCGAATACCTGCGTAGAATGTGATAAAATGGCAAATGCAAGGCCATCATCCTCAGCAATCCCGAACAATACCAGGGTCTGCGTAACCAGAGCATGAAATGCTCCAAAGCCACCCTGAACCGGGGCTGCCCATCCAAAACCCCCGAAAACCATAGTAGCCAGAGCCGCTATCCACCCAAGATGTGACGTAGCACTAAAGCTGAAAAAACATACATAGGACATTAAAAAATAAAGGAACCAGATTAAAAAGGTGTACAATAAAAAAAGGTTTCGGTTCTTTAATTTTCCTACTGTTTTTATGCCATCAATAAAACCTCTTACCATACCACCAAGCTTTAAATAATATTTTGAAGATTTCAGGCGTGTCCACAGCAGCCAGGACACCAGCAAAATAACTACGATAACGACCCCTGTTATTAGGTAAAAAAGCAAGGCTTGTGTAAAAAGCACAGTTAATTTATTTTCCAACGGAGCAATCACATACTGATTACTGAAAGCGCTCATTTTTTCGAATTCAAGGAGAACGGTTACAAACAGCAGAAAAAAAATGGTAGCAACATCAATTATACGCTCTACCACCACGGTGCCGAATACTTTATTAACAGGCATTTTTTCATAGCCGCTCAGCACTGCGCTGCGGCTTACTTCCCCAAGTCTGGGTAAGGCAAGATTTGCAAGATAACCGATCATTACAGCCCCGAATGTATTTTTCAGTTTAGGCTTATATCCGAGCGGTTCAATAAGCATGTTCCAACGGAGCGCCCGAAATATATTACTGAAAAATGCAAAGACAAGAGAGAGTAATGCCCACCACCAGTTCGCATGTTTCAACTTTTCCCTGATCTCGTTGATGTTCTGATTTTTAATAACCAGCCAAAAAAGTACCAATCCTATAGCAAGGAACAATACTATCCGTAAAACAGATACGATGTTTTTATTCACGCACGGTAATTAAGCGATTGGTTGTTTCGTCCGGAAATATAATGGATGGCTTGAAGGTTTTTGCCTCTTCAAATTCTAAAATGGTATAGGAAATCACAATTATAATATCGCCAACCATTGCTCTGCGGGCAGCCGGCCCATTCATGCAAATGGTGCCTGACCCGTTTTCACCTTTTATCACATAGGTATCAATTCTTTCCCCATTACTTACATTTACGACCTGCACTTTTTCATTTTCGATAAGGTTTGCTGCCTGCATCAAGTCCTCATCAATAGTAATGCTACCTATGTAATTGAGATCTGCTTCGGTAACTTTTACCCTGTGTATCTTCGATTTTAATATTTCTACCATCATAGAGGCGGCAAAGATAGAAAGAGAAACATTATAGCCTTGTAAGTCGATAATGTGAAAGTTCCTTTTAAGGAATCAGCCGCTATTAATTAATAAAGGATCTGTATGAATTGAGTATTCAGCATTAGATAGAATATGAAAAACAGCGAAAGGACGATGAGAATGGAAATAGTATTTTATGCGAAGGATACTTTCGGTAGCTTAATGTAACAGTATGTTATCCAAAAGACGTACTGCTGCAATTTTTACAGCAGTAACCACTACAATATGTTTTGCACTATTCCAATCAGAGACTGTAGTAAAGGCATCTGCGTCACAGAATTCCAGGTAATCTAATTTGGCTTCAGGAATAGAATTGATTCTTGCAATGGATTTTTTTTGTAATTCCGGCAAACCATAATTCCGGTAATTATCACGGATGAAAAATAAGGTTTCTGCTATGCCGCCTGCATTTTTTCTTTGCTGTTCAGTAAGGCGTTCGTTTCGGGAACTCATGGCTAAGCCATTGCTTTCCCGTACAATGGGGCACATGACAATTTTAGTTGCAAATTTTTTTTGTAACAATAACGCTTGCAAAACTTTAACCTGCTGGTAATCTTTTTGGCCGAGATAAAGGTGGTCAGGCTTTATGATCTTTAAAAACCGGTCTACTACGTTTGCCACTCCTTTAAAATGACCCGGTCGGGAAGCACCTTCTAAATAATGTTCCAAATAGCCTAAATGGTAGGTGTCAAGTTCATTTATCCCTTTATCATAGATCTCATTTTCGTTCGGAAGAAAAAGCAAATCACATTCCGCCTGCTCCAGTAATCCAATATCGTTCTCTGTAGGTTTAGGGTATTGTATAAAATCTTCAATCTCATTAAACTGTGTTGGATTGACGAAAATGCTGCAAACAGTAAAATCATTTTCTTGTTTCGAAGCTTTAATAAGGGAAAGGTGACCTGCATGCAAGGCGCCCATTGTAGGAACCAGGCCCACTATGCTACCCTTAGATTTTTTGAGTACGACTAAGTCTAAGCACTCACTGGATTTCTTTAATACAATCACCAGGTGTTTTTTCTTGTGAGGGTGAAGTTAGAAAAAGCCCTAAGGTCTGCCGTATACTGAGCCTTTGACTGTAACTGGTTTCCCGTAAAACACATTATACGGTTATCAACAGTGGTCTTATTCTTTCTTTTGGAAAAGTACAGGGCTTTTTTTATTATCTTTGCGCATTGATTTTTAGGAAGTTACTACCAATACTACAGCTCTTTAACTGACTTTGGCCCATGGATAAGAAAAGAGTGCTGATCATCACCCAGGAGATGAAACCCTATCTGGTGTTATCAGAAATTGCACGCATCACCAACCAGTTGCCGGTTCATTTACAAAATCAAGGTATGGAAATTCGGGTGCTGATGCCTCGGTTTGGCAGCATTAATGAGCGACGGCATCGTCTTCATGAAGTGGTACGTCTTTCCGGTATCAATATCATTATCGATGATGATGATTTCCCCCTGATTATTAAGGTTGCTTCTCTTCCCGGGGCGCGCCTCCAGGTTTATTTTCTCGATAATGAAGATTTTTTTAAGCGCAAATTCGATTTCACAGACGAAGGGCAAAAGTTTTATGATGACAATGCAGAGCGCATGATTTTTTTCTGCAAAGGTGCCCTGGAAACGGTTAAAAAATTTGGATGGCCACCGGATATTATCCATTGCCATGGCTGGATGACAAGCCTTATTCCAATGTATATTAAAACAGTTTATAAAAAAGAACCCGTCTTCCACAATGCGAAAGTGATCTTTTCCGTTTACGATAATGCTTTTCAGGGGGCATTGGCAAAAACCTTTCAAACCAAGGCGCTCATCCATAAAGATATTAAAGAAACAGATTTTGAACCTTTCAAAAAAGCGGATTTTAATAGCCTCACCAAAGGTGGTATCACCCATGCTGACGCTGTTATTTTAGGAGATAAAAAGGTAGACAAAACTATTAAAACGTATATAAAAGCGGCAAATAAGCCCATACTGGATTTTGTTAATGGAGAGGAATATTTGGGTGCTTACCAGGAATTCTATCAAACACTATTGAAGAAGTAGACAATCCGCTATTCATTTAAAAATTTCATTTCTGATATTTTTTACTCTTGCTTAAAATTTTAAATAGTATAGTAGGATGAAGATCAGAATGTTGTTTTTTGGGCTGGTTTCAGGCATCATCAGTACCTTTTTTCTTAGCTGTAATAAGAATACTCCAATAGGAGTAGATATTTTGCCATCGGGAGATTTTATAAATGGCGTTTTTTCAGATACCTTTTCTCTTATTTCAACTACTGTAAGGCAGGATTCAGTAAAGACAAGTACCCTCTTTAATAATGTATTGGGGAATATGCTGGACCCCGTTTTTGGAAAAACCTATGCTGCTATTTTCACTGAATTAAAACTCCCTACTAATTCTGTAGATTTTGGTACTCCTGATACCCTTTTTATAGATTCTGTTGTGCTTACACTTGCCTATGCGGGTATATACGGTTTCAGTGATGTTCCCCAATCAATTTCAGTTTTTGAAGTAACGGAACCGTTGAGTCCGCTTCCAGCCGATGGCTATTACTCTGATAAATTTTTTTCAGTAAATCCGGAACCTATCGGGAGCCGTCAATTTTTAGTGCCTGATTTAACTGACACGGTTATAGTTTTGGGTTTGCCGTTTCCGCCCCACCTGCGCATACGCCTTTCTGATAGTTTCGGTCAGAATATATTGAATCAGTCCGGCGGGACTAACCTTTCAACTGATACCCTGTTTCGGGAATTCCTTAAGGGACTGCTGATTGCACCCGATACGGTAAGCACACCAAACTCAGCAAGCCTCATCTATCTCAACCTGTTATCACCAACCAGTGGTCTTCGCCTTTACTGGCATACCCCAAAAACCACTTCACAGGCATTTGTGCTGCCTATTACAACCGATATCGTTAAAACCAATTATTACCGGCATAATTATTCAGGGTCCGAAGTTGAAAAGCATCTTCAGTTTCAATCTTCTGAAGGCGATAGTATTGTCTATGTTCAGCCTTTGGGCGGAGTAAAAACCCGTATTAATATTCCGGCGCTCAATACTTTAAAGAATGTTCTGATTAATAAAGCGGAGATCATCATTACCCAGGCTCCGGATCCGCAAAATTCCGATACCGCTTATACAACACCTACTATTTTATATCTGGCGGCGAGTGATTCTCTAGGCCGTAATATATCCCTTCCTGATCAGCTGCTTGTTTTCCCTTCGCCAGGCGGTCAGCGAACATTTGTAACCAATTCTTCCGGCGCAACCGTAGCGCAATATCATTTCAGCATTGCAAAACAGCTTCAATTAATTATTGATCAAAAGAAAACTGATTATGGGTTATTCATCATTCCCTATAGTCCGGGTGAAAATGCAGCAAGGTTAAGAGCAGGAGGGTCCAACCGCAATGATGATATGAAGATGAGGTTAGACCTGATCTATACAAATTTAAAATAATAAAAAACCAGATCATTCATGTGTGGAATAGTTGGTTACATAGGAAATAAGCAGGCATTTCCGATTTTGATGAAAGGATTACACCGTTTGGAATACCGCGGATATGACAGCGCCGGTGTGGCCCTTATTAATGGGGATATTAAAATCTATAAGAAAGCTGGGAAAGTGAGTACTCTGGCAGAGTTTTGTCAGGATAAAGATACGGAAGGCACCATTGGTATTGGCCACACCCGATGGGCAACCCACGGGGAACCAAACGATATTAATGCACATCCCCATTTTTCTGAAAAAGAAAATCTCGCCATTATTCACAATGGAATTATTGAAAATTATGCGCCTCTAAAAGAAGAGCTTTTACAGCGGGGCCACCATTTTAAATCCGAAACTGACACGGAAGTGCTGATTCATCTTATAGAGGATATTCAGCAAAACGAAGGAGTGAATTTAGAAGAAGCCGTGCGCATTGCATTAAATGAAGTAATAGGAGCCTATGCCATAGTTATCATCTCTAAAGAAAATCCTGATATTATTATAGCTGCCCGAAAAGGCAGTCCGCTGGTGATAGGAGTAGGAGAAAAAGAATTTTTTGTCGCCTCAGATGCCACACCCATTGTAGAATACACTAAAAATGTGGTGTACATGAACGATGAGGAAATTGCTACTATGCACCGTAATGGAAAGCTGAGCATCATGACCATCGGAAATAAGATGAAGACGCCCTATATACAGGAGCTCGAGCTGAAGCTTGAGATGCTTGAGAAAGGCGGGTTTGACCATTTTATGCTGAAAGAAATTTATGAACAACCTCATTCTATCCGGGATTCGTTGCGTGGGCGCTTAAATACTTATACAGGAAAAATAAAGCTCGGCGGCTTTTCAGAATATGAGCAAAAGCTTGTAAATGCAAAAGGACTGACGATGGTGGCATGCGGCACATCCTGGCATGCAAGTATTGTGGGCGAATATTTATTTGAAGATCTTGCCCGCATTCCGGTAGAGGTGGAATATGCCTCTGAGTTTCGGTATCGCAACCCCATTGTAAATCCTGCAGATATAATTATTGCAGTGTCGCAGTCGGGCGAGACGGCCGATACCCTGGCTGCCATCGAGCTTGCAAAGTCAAAGGATGCTACCGTTTTTGGTATTTGTAATGTAGTAGGATCGTCTATAGCTCGCAGCACCCACGCAGGATCATATACTCACGCAGGCCCTGAGATAGGGGTGGCCTCTACAAAAGCTTTTACAGCACAGGTCTCCGTTTTAAGTATGCTGGCTTTAAGGGTTGCCCGTGAGCGGGGAACCATTACACAATCACGCTACCACCAGCTTATTAATGAGCTGGATGTGATTCCGGAAAAGGTGAAGGAGGTGCTAAAAACAAATGATCAGATTAAGTACATCTCAGACTTTTTTAAAGACATGAGGAATTTTCTTTACCTGGGAAGGGGATATAATTTCCCGGTAGCATTGGAAGGGGCACTTAAGCTCAAAGAAATATCCTACATCCATGCAGAAGGCTATCCTGCTGCGGAGATGAAGCATGGCCCCATTGCGCTGATCGACGAAGAAATGCCCGTGGTAGTGTTAGCTACAAAAGGGGGTCCTTATGATAAGATTATTTCCAATATACAGGAGGTGAAAGCGCGGCGTGGAAGAATTATTGCCATTGTAACAAAAGGCGACAAGATTATCCGCGACCTTGCTGAATTCGTGATAGAAATTCCGGAAACGGAAGAGGCACTTACACCACTGCTGTCCGTCATTCCTTTACAGTTGCTGGCGTATCACATAGCTGTTATCAGGGGTTGTAATGTTGATCAGCCCCGGAACCTTGCCAAGAGTGTTACCGTGGAATAAGTCTATAACTTAATTTAATGGGTTAAATAAAATCCAATCAATTTCCCGCCAATGGCATATACGGTGTCGCTTCCGTAATTAAATCCTGGGGTAAATAGGGATTTATAGTAGATGCTCTTTTTATAAGCACTGTTCCTTTCTGAGGATTATTATTTTTTTCATAGATCAGCCCTGCCCTGCACAGCATTACCGCGTTTTGTGAGCCGGTGCGCATTGCTTTTTCAATATAGGGCAATGACTTTGCATATTCACCCCGCTTATAATATACCCAGCTCATCATTTCATTAATCTCGATGTTATCCGGCCTCCGATTGTATTCTATCTCTGCATGTTTCAAAGCCTGATCATTTTGCTTCAGTTTCAGATACGCATAGGCCAATTCTTTATCTGCATAGTGACCTGCATTTGGATCATTATCATTGGAATTTGCCTGAGCATTAAGATCTTTGATTACTTCCTCCATCAGCGAATCAGCCTTTTTTGTTTCATGGTTATCAGTATACAAATCGACCAGTTCATCTCCGAAAGCATTGTCTTTTATCAAAGAGTTGGCTTCTTCATAGTCTTTTATTGCTTCAGCATAGTTCTTTTTGGCGAGCGCAACCCTTCCTAGTCCTGCTATGGCATAAGCATAATTGGGGCGTTCACCAAGGGCAATCTGGTAATGAAGTGAAGCACTATCGAGGTTGCCTGTTATTTCATAGAGCTTTCCCAGATAACAACGTACCCATGCCGTTTGCTCCAAACCAGGATAGCCAGCCTGCACTGCCATTTTCATAGCTGCTGTAGCACCAGGGTAATCACCATAAATTTCCCGTACATAAGAAATTCGTGAATAAGATCGCAGGTCGGGTCGTATGGCGCACATCTTATCCGCCATCATCACGGCACTATCGTACTTTCCAAGTTCAACGTAAGCATCGGTAAGAATGCCATATACCATAGAAGTCATTGGTGCTACCTTTTGTGCCTGTTTCCCAATCTGCAGTCCGGTATCGAAATGATGCTGCGAAAGGTAAGCGGTGGCAAGTGTGGTAAGTGCTTCAATATTATTTGGATCCTTTTGCAGCACCGCATTGAGAATTTTAATTACAGCCGGATCATAATATGCATGGTCACCGGTAATGCGTGCCTCCTGGATATATGCCTGTGCGAGCGTGATCTTCAGCTTAGGGTCATTGGGCTGCTGGCGGATTTTCTCCAGGAGCGCATCAATAGTTTGCCTGGTGTTCGTCCATTCACTGCCCATGCCTATTGCACCGATCCTGTTTTTGAGAGGTGGAATTTCCGGTACAGGTTTTCTAAAAATAAGGATCATCGCTACAAAGAGGACGAGAATGGTAATGGATATGATGTAAAAATTTTTCTTAAGGAATTGCATTTAGATTGGAGTTAAAGAGTTGGCTAATAAACGAAAATTAGGACAAAATGGATTTGCTGAAATATAAGGTCATTAGACCATGTGTTATTAAATAATATTAGACTGTTAGAAGTAGTTGACCATGTACACCATTCCCTTTTAAATATAGGCCATTTTTGACATAAAATGATTGTCATAATCTGAATATTAATCTATGTAGAATTGTCTTTCAAATTAACAAGCTGAAATTTTCATTTTTCTCTTTCAGAAAATTCCGGTTACTTAACCGTCAGCGTATTTGACTATGGTGCAATCAATGCCGGTTAAAATTTTATATTTTCCAGTTGCTGTTTCAGCAGGTTTACCTGCGCTTGTTGCGGATTACATGGAAGAAAGCACGGATCTGAATGAGCTTCTTATCAAAAATCCATCTTCCACATTTCTTGTTAAAATAGAGGGAGAATCCATGGTTGATTTTCACATTCCTCCCTTTTCAAAAGTGCTCGTCGATAGATCCCGGCACCCTTCTTCAGGTGATATTATAGTTGGTGTAATGAATGGAGAATTTATAATTAAGCAGCTATGCATTGCCTATGGAACAGTGATGCTGGTGCCGGGCAATCCCAGGTACAAAACCATTCATGTAACAGAAGAAATGCACTTCTCTGTTTGGGGTGTGGTGACACAAATTTTTATTGACCCTAAAAATATAATCTGAAAATCTGAATTGTCAATGCACTGCTGGCAAACAAACTGCGGTCTGAAAAACCGTGAAGCTAAGCATCACCGTTAGGTAGCTCTTGAATGGTTTAAGTTTGTTGTAATGCTAAGCTTTTGCCCTTAATACAAATGAAAAAGCCGCACTAGAATTGAGGCGGCTTCTCCATTCTTCTTAAATTCGGCCGTTAATGCTGAATTACCAATTGTTTCTTCAATCTTAAGGTATGTGCCTCATCTGTTGCAACTAAGTAATAGATGCCATTAGCAAAATCCGAAACATTCAGGCTGAGGTTGTTTACACCCTGGCTCAGGAGTAAATTATTACTAACCACGATTCTGCCATACTGATCTGTTAACTCTATAGTAACAGATTGGTTATCCTTTGCTGAAATAGAATAATTAAATAAAGCAGCAGCAGGGTTTGGATAAATTCCATTCAACACCACCGTATTCAAATTTTCAATTTTTGGCTGAGAAGATTTAATGGTTTTAACACCTGCCTTATTGCTCTGGTTATCGGTGATATTGGGCACAGTGGTAAAGGAGAATAGAACCGGGTCTTTGCTTCCGTTAATAGTTACTGTTTTACCGGTGCTGGCAGTAGAACTTACATTAACGGTAATAATAAAATACCCATGATCACCTTCGGCTATAGTACGGTTTATACTTAAGGTATAGGTGTGCGGCGCTGCGAACGTGGCAGCTGTTGAATTCAGGAATGATGCCCCCGTGAGATCCGGCGAACTGGGATTAAAGTATACGCTTGCCGTAGTAAGGTCATTCTCGTCATGAGTACCGCTTAATGTGAAGGTTATATTATTCGCTGTTACCGGCTCAGTTACCACCACCATTTTTACGGCATATATAATATTACTGACACTTCCCTGCAGAATATTTCCAGCTGAAATGGATGAAGTAGTTAATGTTACATCAGCCGCCTGTATCTTCTGAGCTTTCGCTTTATTAGACTGCTGATCGTCTACATTCGGCGCAGTGGTAAATCCGAAAATTACAGGGTCAGTGTCTCCGTTTACCTGAACAGTGTGGTTGTCGGTAGCGGTATTACTGACGTTTACCGTAACAATAAAATAGCCGTGATCGCCTGCTGCAATAGTACGATTGATGCTCAAGGTATAGGTGTGCGGCGCTGCGAACGTTGCAGCTGTTGAATTCAGGAAGGATGCGCCGGTAAGATCGGGTGAACTGGGATTGAAGTATACACTTACCGTGGAGAGATCATTGTTATCATGATTTCCACTCAAAGTGAATGTTATATTATTTGCTGTTACAGGCTCGGTGGCTACCGCCATTTTCACTGCATACACAATGACACTGATGGCGCCCTGGTTAACATCATTAGCACCTACGGATGAGGTAGTCAACGTTACATCGGCTGCCTGTATCTTCTGAGCTTTCGCTTTATTAGACTGCTGATCGTCTACATTCGGCGCAGTGGCAAATCCGAAAATTACAGGGTCAGTGTCTCCGTTTACCTGAACAGTGTGGTTGTCGGTAGCGGTATTACTGACGTTTACCGTAACAATAAAATAGCCGTGATCGCCTGCTGCAATAGTACGATTGATGCTCAAGATATAGGTGTGCGGCGCTGCGAATGCGGCAGCTGTTGAATTCAGGAATGATGCGCCGGTAAGATCGGGTGAACTGGGATTGAAGTATACACTTACCGTGGAAAGATCATTGTTATCATGATTTCTACTCAAAGTGAATGTTATATTATTTGCTGTTACAGGCTCAGTGGCTACGGACATCTTTACTGAATATACAATTACGCTTACAGTGCCCTGGTTAACATCCATAGCACTTACTGATGAACTTGTAAGTGTTACATCGGCTGCCTGGATCTTAAAGGCATTCGCCTTATTGGATTGCTGATCGTCTAAGATTACTGAAGCAGTAAATCCAAATATTACCGGATCAGTGGCTCCGTTCACCTGGACGGTATGGTTATCGGTGGCTGTATTGCTTACATTTACCGTAACAATAAAATAGCCGCTGGTGCCAGCGGTCAGTGTTCGGTTAATGCTTAAAGAATAGGTGTGCGGTGCTGCAAACGTGGCTGCCGTGGAATTCAGAAAAGATGCCCCCGTAAGATCCGGAGAGCTGGGATTGAAATAAGCACTTACTGTGGTAAGGTCATTACTGTCATGATTCCCGCTAAGGGTGAATTTAATATTATTCACAGTTACATCAGCCGTTTCCACTTTCATCTTCACGGCATATACAATAACACTGGTGCTGCCCTGGTTGATGTCCCCGCCAGATTCTGATGACGTAGTTAGTGTTACGTCAGCTTTTGCAGCATGAATGTCAGCGTTACAAGATTGA
This sequence comes from Chitinophagales bacterium, assembly GCA_013816805.1. NCBI lineage: Bacteria > Pseudomonadati > Bacteroidota > Chitinophagia > Chitinophagales > Chitinophagales bacterium. The sequence goes on from JACDDS010000003.1 coordinate 25,329, forward strand.
TTATTAGTTGATGTGGTTAAGCCAGATACATGAAACGGATAAGCATTTGTTTGCAATACTGTTATGCTTATTAATAGAAGTAATAAAAAGTAAGGTTTTGTTTTCATAATTCTTAGGATTTTTAAGGATTCAGGCTCAAAGATAGCTTTGGATTAATATGTTAGTCAATTACCTGTTTGGGGGATGGGAGGGCTTTTTCTAAAAATGGTTTAGAAGCCTTACAGGAATTCTATGGGTTGAATTGGTATAGAACTTCTCTGCTTAAGCAAAGTTTTCAACTCGATTTGAAAACTTAGCTTTAGATGAACGAAGAGCAGAAATTAAAAAAGCCGTTCCGGTTTCCCGGAACGGCTTCGATTAACCAAAAAACTCCAATCTTTATTTCACATGGTTAATCTTCATTGTTGACATAGTAATTCCATTGTAAGCTATCGTTGCAATGTATATTCCTTCAGGTAAATTATTTACAGTATTCCAGGTAGTCAAATAGTTACCAGCTTTTTTATAGCCATCTTCAACTATTGATACCGTTTTACCGGTAAGATCCACTACTCTGATGGTAACTCTTGCATCACCGCTTAAATGATATTTGAAATTAGTATAGCTGGAAAATGGATTTGGATAGCTCATTGCTACCAATTCAGGTGAACCGATCTCCAATACACCAGCATCTCTTCCGCCAGACATGTAAATTCCATTTGGCCCGCTGCACTTACCAAAACCGCTCCATGGAACCTGAACATAAGGGAAAGAAGAACGCAGGGTAGTATCATTCTTTTCTACGCCAGTAGTGTATCCCAACACTCCTAACAGATCAGGAGTAACCAGGCTTTCACCAATGTTAAAATCATCATATCCCAAACCAATTGCTGCCAGCACAATACCCGAAACTGCCTGCAATTCAATACGCGTGACATCATCTTCAAGACGTCTTCCGTTAGGGAATCCATCCATATTCGGAATGTTTTGAAGGTCAGTATTAGTATTGTATCGTGGGTCTGTTAAACCTAAAACTGCAGCTTGAAGAAGTCCTTCTGTGCTGAAATCAGGGCTGTTTCGCTTTGTTATAGGAACTGCCATATTCAGGCGAAGCATATCACCAAAGGTAGGCAGGAAGTTATTTACAAAGGGTTTACCAGGTGCTAAAGGATTGCCGGAAGGTTTCCCGGTTGCAAGCTGATAAGGTGCCAGGTTAGGTACACCAGTATTAAAAATAGGAAGGATATCAACTGACCGGGGTTGATTTTTGCGGAGCAAATAATCACCATACAAAGCAGGATCCAGAGCTGTTCCTAATGTAGCCGGATCACCATACAGCACAAACAATCCGTCCGCATAATCAGTAAAGTCAACTGTTCCCAATACTGTCTGTGAAGATTCCTGAACACGAAGAGCATCAAAAGCAGGAACTAAGGGCCCAAACTGATCATCATCCATATATAATGCTAACTCCGGATTTGTGAAGTACTTTTCGAAATCACCGTCGTTGTAAGGTGTTTGTGAATTCCAGTAATCCTTATCACCAATAGGGATAATTGCTTCATTTGTTAATGGCATTCCTAAACGGGATACCTGAACATAAGGTAATTGATAGTGGTAACCCGGAGTTCCATCCTCCCGAAGCTTTGCAATTTTCGGACGGGAAGCTGATGCCCATACTCCGATTACATAATCAGGGTCTAGAATACTTCTTGCTCCATTGGAGGATTTGTGATCCATCTGCAACGTTTTAATAGGAATCTTCATGGCGATAACATGCACATTATGACAGGCAACAGCGTCTATCGGTTGATTTACGCCAGTGCCACCTGCCCGAGTATGGGCAAGATCAAAAATTCCACCCAGATCCACAAAAAATGGATCATCAGCTGGACCACAATACACCATTTCTCCACCACGACCTGTTGAGGGAGTGATTGCATCTTTAAAAAGCTTTTCATAGTTGGTTCCCAAACCAACAACCGGATCTTCAATAGAACGAGGACCAATGTTATTAGGAGGAACTACTCCACCAGTAATTATACTTTTAAAGGGCTTTCCTGCACTGCTAACTGAACAATCGTAAGTGGTTTTCAGATTTTGCTTACCAAGACGAATGTTAAAGAAAGTAGTAGGATCTTCATTTGTTTGCTTGAATTTAAAACGATATATGATATCATCACCAGTAGTAGTAGGATTGTTTTTTATATGAATATCGTACGCAATGTTTTCCCCGAAAGAGTAATAATTCGGGCCACCTTGCGGTAATTCAAGAGGAACGTAACCGGCAATAATAGTGATGGAAGTTGTATCGTCCGGACTACGGAATGCGTAAACATCCGTATTATCGGCAAGCGGATCGTTCGAGATCAGCGGTGCCTCACGGTGACTTGATGCCACTACGCAATCGTGCTTTGAACTTGCATAAGTCATAGCCCCGATTACTCCCAGCACCATTCCCGTCTTTAATAATTTGTTTATGATGGATTTCATGTTGTTCGTATATTTTCTGGATTAAAAAATTAGTAGGTGTAATTGTAGTGATAAGCATAACCTTCCCATGGAGTTGCCACGTAGGGGAAAGTAGACTTAAAAGACGCATCGTTACTTTCTACACCGGTTGTATATCCTAACACACTTAACAGGTCAGGAGTCACCAGGCTTTGTCCAATGCCAATGGTATGGTCATCGTATCCCAGACCAATAGCGGCAAGCACTATTCCTGAAACAGCCTGTAATTCAATACGGGTAACATCATCTTCCAATCGTCTTCCGTTCGGGAAACCATCCATGTTAGGAATGTTCTGAATATCCGTAGTGGTATTATAGCGAGGATCCGTTAATCCAAGCACTGCCGCCTGAAGGAGACCTTCAGAACTGAAATCTGAGCTGTTTCTGTCAGTAACAGGAACTGCCATATTCAGGCGCAGCATATCATTAAACGTAGGCAGAAAATTATTGATAAAAGGCTTGCCTGCAGCTAATGGATTACCATCCGGTTTTCCTGTTGCTAATTGATAAGGTGCCAGGTTGGGCACTCCTGTATTAAAAATAGGAAGAATATCTACTGAGCGCGGTTGACCCGGACGAAGCAGATAATCACCATATAAGGCAGGATCAAGAGCCGTTCCCAGGGTAGCAGGATCACCATAAATAACATATAAGCCATCGTGGTAATTTCTGAAGTCTACAGTTCCAAGAACTGTTTGAGAAGCAGACTGAATGCGCAAAGGTTCAAATGCAGGCACAACAGTTCCGAATTGTGAATCATCCATGTAAAGAGCAAGCTCCGGGTTGGTGAAAAATTCTTCAAATTGCTGATCCTTGGTTACATCTGTAAAATTCCATTTGTCTTTTGTTCCGATCGGAATAATTACCTCATTAGTGAGCGGCATACCGAGTCTTGATACCTGTACCCACTGTCCGTTTTCCTGTTTATCACCTGTTTTTTCATCCAGAACAGTTGTCCTTCTTCTGCTGGCAGATGCATATACACCGATCACATAATCGGGATCGAGAATATCTGAAGCTTGGGCCACCCCCTTACCATCTTTTTGTAAAGAAGCTATCGGAATGCTCAATGCAATTACGTGCACATTACGGCCTGCTAAACCATCACGCGGAGCATTAATTCCTGTTCCGCCACTGCCGCGTGTATTTCCTACATCAAAAATACCCCCTAAGTCAACAAAGAAGGGATCATCTGCGGGGCCGCAATAAATAGTCTCTCCTCCGCCATTAGCTCCACCAGCCTTCACGATATCATCCTCAATAAGCTGCTCTTCAGTTTGACCTAATCCGAGCACCGGATCTTCGATAGAACGAGGACCAATATTAGGAGGTGGAACATCACCTTTAGCAATGAGCTGAAAATCTCCTCCATTCATGCTTTTATAGCATTTGAAAGAAGTCTTCAGATTCTGCAGACCAAGGCGTATATTAAAGAAGGTTGTTGAATCCTGATTAACCTTTGAAAAAAGAAAACGATAAGTAATATCGTCATCCTTCGTGTCAGCATTGTTTTTAATGTGAACTTCATAATTAACATTTTCTCCAAAGGAGTAATAATTTGGTCCTCCCATTGGAAGTTCGGCGGGAATATAATTCGCCATTATTACTATTTTAGAACTGTCCTCAGGTGACCGGAATGCATATACATCCGTATTATCAGCCAGAGGGTCATTAGAAATCAGCGGTGCCTCGCGATGGCTTGAGGCAACCAATTGGTCACGTGCACTGCTGAAATACAGGAGACTTCCTATCACCAGCATTACTGCACATACCTTTAAAGTAGTGGTCAGTTTTTGTTTCATGAAAATCAATTTTGTGAGTGAAAAAATTAAACTATCTACGAGCAGAATCCAAGAATGGATTTCCATCCGTGGATTCTTTTCTATTGACAGGGGTAACAAACCTGAATGTCAAAGGTTTAGGATTTACATTTAATATTTTTATCTAAGAACTATATCAAGGGAAGATCAATAAAGGAGTGTTATTGTAAAGTATAGTTAAGGAAAATTATAAATAGTATCTAACTTATCCTTTTTCCGATCTGTCTGAATTAGGTAGGAATAATTTGCTTTTTAATTCAAAATAAACGAAGTTGTATTTTAGTGATTTAGTGACTATGACTCTATTGATCCCGACAGCTAAATGGCGAACTATGAACAGAATCTGGCGGGACATATTCAAGAAATACAAGCATAAAATAGGAATGAGAGAATCCCATTTTAATTCGTTCAATATAAATTTATATGGTGATAATTTCCGGAAGCCAGATCACTTCTTATAATACTTCAATGCTTCAGGCATATACTTTTTTATATCTGCAATACGCCTGTCATCGCTTGGGTGCGTGCTCATAAACTCAGGAGCCTTTCCTCCACCCGACATTTGTTTCATACGTTCCCATAGCCCAATGGCCTCATGCGGGTCATACCCTGCTTTTGCCATCAATACTAAACCTATCTTATCTGCTTCAGATTCCTGAGTGCGTGAAAAAGGTAATAAGGCTCCATATTGGGCTCCCACAGCAAATGCAGTGTTATAAATATTTTGAGTTTCAGCAGGCTTATTAGCTAAAGCTAAACTTAATCCCGCGCCCAATCCCTGGGCTATCAGCTGCTGACTCATGCGCTCATTACCATGCTGAGCCAGGGCGTGACCTACCTCATGGCCTATTACAGCAGCTAATGCTGCTTCTGTCTGCGTAACCGGAAGTAAACCTGAATAAACCGCAATCTTGCCTCCGGGCATACACCATGCATTTACCTCCTTGCTTTCCAGGAGATGATACTCCCAATGAAAATCCTTTACCCTGTCAGCATACTTCATCTCAGTCATTAATTGCTGAGCTGCATCTGAAATTCTCTTTCCCACAGTATTCACAAGGTTCGCTTCAGCGGTTCCGGTGATTACTTTATTTTCTTTCAATACCTGGTTATATTGGGTTAAAGACATGGATTCCAACTCAGATTCAGGCAGGCCATGGATTTGTGTTCTGCCCGTAATAGGCACCTTTTGGCAGGACCATAAAAAAATCAGAAACGAAAAAACTGCAAGTATTTTTTGATTTTTCATGCTATATATTTCTTTTAAATGAAAGTTTGTTTTCCGTCCTATTCAATAATCGTACAATATTTTTTCTATGTGTATAAAAAATGATGCAGGGTATGGCCACAGCGAAAAGTATAACAGGTAATTGATGATAATGATCTACAAAGATTACCACTATGGGAAATAAAGCAGAGGACAGAAGTGAACCAAGAGAAACATATCGCGTTGTCAGAAATATTAACAAAAAAGAAACAATACATAATAAAGCTGCCATCCAAAAAACAGATAGACCGACGCCAAGGAATGTAGCTACTCCCTTACCTCCTTTAAATTTAAGGTAAACGGGAAAAATATGACCCAATGCTGCGGTAATACCTAATGCCAGCTTGTAGTAGATAAAATTATCAGAATGCAGATTTATTCCAACCGGATAATATGCCAGCATTACAGCAGAAACGCCCTTCAGCACATCCATAGCTAACACTATAATGCCAGCCCTTGCACCCAGAACCCGAAATGTATTGGTTGCACCTGCATTTCCGCTTCCAACGTTTCGAACATCTTTATGATAAAACCATTTTCCAATCCATACTGATGAAGGAACGGCACCAATAAGGTAAGCAAGAATGAATACAATAATATATGGAAGCGTCAAAGGCAAATTGAAAACTAAGGTATTAGAGAATCAATACTTTTCAAAATGCGGAGTCCATTAAAGTTTATTTCTAACTGCAGTCTTGGATAAAATGGTATCGGGTTTTTCGACCTGATATTATTTATGAGTTTGTTTGGGAGCCGGCGCAGAGCTTCCGCTCTGTAAAAATTTTATCCGGTTTATGAATGTATTTTTCTTGTTTTCCGAACCCGGATTATATTGATATCCTCCACTTTCATCTGATTTTGCAGTCCTTTTATCCGGTTTAATCTTTTCCAGGGCTGTATTAAATGCTTCATCACCTGATGCAATCTGCATATTTCCTGAAGCATAGTTAAAGAAGTACCAATCGTCCGCTCCGGCAGGAATATACAGGTTCATATAGTCACCACTCCGCTTATAACCAAGTTCAAGATAACCCTTAACTACCTTCGCTACAGATTTATCATTAATGAATGCAATAGAAAAAGGTTTCGTTGAATAAAATGAACGGCTTGTTTTATCCCATTTCATTTCTACGTCTGAAATTAAAATGGTATAAGGCAGTGCCTTACTTTTGGAAAACGAGTTAGTGGATGCAAACTGCTCGTTAAAGCTTTTTTCATTTTTCGCAACAATTAATTCAGCAATGTTTTTTTGAAAAGCATCACTTTGATAGCTCGCTTCGGCAGCATCATAATTACCCTCTATCACATCTTTCGAAAATTTAACTACTAAATCTTTATCAATATCAAACTGAATTCCCAGCATCAGGTTAAATAAAAAATCATTCTTAATAACATCGGTACTCACACTTCCTGCAGCATTTATTTTTACCAATCCGAAGTTTAAGCTCATATCCATCTTACCTTCCGCCGCTACTTTACCGGTAGCGTCACTGTATTTTAACACATTACCTTTAACAGCATTTCTTAAAATTTTATCAGGGTTGCCCGCTATGTATTGCTTCAGTTTTTCATCATAATAAACCATTCCATTTGCTGTAAAAAGGTTCTTATCGCGATAGCTTTTTTTTGCATTAAAAAAGGATGTATAGAGATCGGAAGAATCTGCATCGAATACAATGCCTGCTGTAACGGGTTTATGCGATTCATTCACAGGATCATTAAAATATACATAATTCGAATCTTTTGACACATACCCGTTCACGCTAAACCATTCTGCCCTGATATTCGGATTATTTATATCCAGCTTTGCGTACCCTTTTAATGCAATATCCCTGATGTTCGATACCACATTTACCCGACCCTTGTAACTTATTTTCGGAAGCAATTGAAATTGCATAGCGGTATCTACCCCACCTTTAGCATATATGTGAAGCTGGTGATCGGCAGTATCTTTGAAAATACCCATATCATCAATCCGGATTTTTTGAGGCTTACCCGATCTGTTTATGTAATTATATATGGCAGCTGTTACCTTAAGTTCCCGCCGGCCATAAATGGTAGCTGTAACACTATCAAATTTGTGAAATCCGGAGGCAGTGTCCATCGTAATTTTTGCTTTCGTAAGCGTGCGCATGGCTGCATTTCCTTCAATTGTTATTTTGCCGCTGTCCGGAAAAATCTTAGCATCTGCTACAGTTATGTAAGGCACTTTATTAATTTTCAGAACATATTGCTTCATATCATAAATGGCTCCGCTTCCGGTAAAGCTCAGTGAATCCTGTTCCGGATTTGTGGAAGTGAACAGGGCTGATGAGCCCTGCGGCGCATTAAAAGTCATTTTATTATTGTCCATATCCCATCTGAACTCACTTATAGATGTCCTGTATTGGTTGTAAGGAAAAACGGTAGCAATATCATTAGTGTTAGATTTAAATTCTCCCGTTCTCTTATCAAAATCGATTTTTGCTTTTACATTATTTGTTCGAAGAGAAGGTTGCTTTGGATCTTTTGATTTAATATAAAAGTCTGCTGTATCTGCGCTCATCCTGTTTTTGGCAAAAAGAATATCCCGGGAAGAAAGAATAGCATCAGACCAATCAACCGTTCCGCTACCCCTCATACCGGTTGATCTGAGAACAACCGTACCTTTTAAAGATGATTTCTCATCAAATATTTTAAATGGAATTGAATCCGTCTTTACAATCATGGAATCATGAGAGGGCCTCCACAGAATCGTCCCTTTTGAACCTTTTACATTCGGAAATTCAGTTTTTCCAATCAAAGAAGCAGCAATACTGAATGAATCCGCTTTTGCCAACAGAGAGTCAGGGAGGAATATGATCTCCCGCGACTGTGTGGTAGAGGAAAGAAACTTTATTGTTCCCTTTCCTTTAAGCCCGCTGTTGTTTAAGATGATCTCCTTTGAATAGGAACCTTTTCCCCCATATAGAGGAAGATCCATTTTTGTTATCTTAAAACCCAATGAGAGATCAGGCTGAATAGATACGTGATCTTTTATTTCAGGGAAAATACCTGCAGAGACTAGTTTACCGTCGAATGCAACTTTGGAAACTTGTAGGTTATTCAGGGAATCTAATATGAAAGGATCCAGCTGGAGATAAAACTTAGTTCTCTTGTAAGAACCGTTAAACAATCCGGGATTATCATAATATATATAGGAAGGTTTGGTAGTGGTAATAATTGGAAATTGCGGGTTTTTTTTATGGACTCTTGTGCTGCTTTTTGAATCCACCTGCAACGAGCCGGTAACGTTTTCAATGGTGCTTTTTATGGGGCCTAGTACAGGCTGATGTTTTTCATCAAATTTTCCGGTCGGAATGTTAATTATGAGTGAATCTACTTTGGACAGGTTCATTTGATTGCTGTCATAATTATATTTAAAGCCGCTTCCGTTCATGTCAAGCCACCCGGCAAACATTCTGCCGCTGAAATCTATGTTCCGGTTCTGCTTCATAAGTAGGGAGTCTTTCCGCGGAAAGATGATAACAAAATTGCTGTCACTAAGGGGTATTGAACTTACGCCACCTACTCTGAGGTTTAAATTGCGTAAATCCATTTGCCCGTTCACAGTGTCTGTTTGAGAGCTAAGCTGGATATTGTCATAATTCACCAGCTTTTTGTTGGCGTTTACATAAAAGAAAGCTTTATCCAGCACGGTAACCAATCCGCGCTGTTCATATTTTATAAACCCGTCTTCCACTAATTTGTAATAAATTCCCTTTAATGTTTCTTCTGAATAATTGCCCTCTATTCTTTTGGCCAGGTCACTGGCATCAAATTCACGCTGACCGGATTTTTCAGCAATCGTCTTTATTTTTTCAAGGATATTATAATCTGCCAGGTTCTGATATTTTTCCAGCCTTGATTTATCAAAATAGTTAAAGGATTCGTAGCTCACTGAAGTTTGGCCAGCCGTAGTAAGGTTTCGGATATAAAAGTTCGGTTTACTCATATCCCAAAAAATAACATCTGCGAAAATGTCTGTCTTGTGGTAGAAATCGCGAAAAGGAGTTTTAGCTATTCCGCTTGCCCCTCTTAGCAGAAGAAGCTGGCGCGTTAAAATGTCGTAGCGCATGGTTGCTCCCCCGTGATAAAGTGAATCAGTATTCAGCGTTATATTCACCTCAGCATCCATTGAGCTGATTTTATTATTCTTAATTTCAAAAGCAGTAGAACGGGCAATCAGGCCCACCTTATTATCATACCGTTGTATTTTGATAATTGCCTTTTGATCATTTGTTCCGGATGCGCTCATCGTTGCTCCCTGCAGAGAGATGCCAGCCGTTAGCTGAACATTTGATGCTATGCGTTGAAAGCTTAAGTCTTTTTGGTACGAATCAAATCGAGGATAAGAGGCAGTTTCTTTATTATAATCTGTAAATAATTTATCAGAAAATTTACCAACCACATTTTTTTTACTGAATGAGGAAAAGTTGAGGAGAGCAGAATCAACTACATATTCTGTCTTTGAAAGATCAATTTGATAATTTGTAAAGTTTACATAAACTTCTTCTGCAGGAAGACCTGCACGGGTCCAGTCAACTCTTCCATTTTCGCCGATCCATTTATTATCCAGCGGGTAATAAGTTCCATTTGTTTGCATAATCCGGATGGAATCGCCGGCAGATAGGGCTGATAAATTAATATTAGAAATTGTTAAAACCGGTGTGTCATCCCGTATTTGCAGACTATAGTCTTTTGAGGAAATCTTCCAGAACCTTTCTTGTTTTGCATATAAAATATTTTGTGAAAACAGATTAAGGGAAAAATCCAGAAAAGTCTCATATGACTTGTTACTTCCTGATTTTTGCCTGGTGATGAGAAAAAGTAAAACCGTTTTCCATTGTTGCCATAATTGGTCTGATACTGAATTTTTTTCAATAGTAGCAATTGTATTTATATACTTTACAAAATACGGATAACCAGCCATTCTGCTTGATTGCATAGCAGATGCAATGGCCATGATATCTGATTGCTTATCCTGCGGGAAACTACTCCATACTGCGGCAAAATCATTGGATGTTTGCTTTGCATCATCCCTTTTTGTTTGGTTCAACAGATCATTAATTTCTTTTTGAAAAGCAGAAGGATCGCCGGAGTATGTGGTAGCAGGTTGCGCTATAGAAAAAGAATAGAGAAAGGTGGATACTGCAACAATAAAAATACGAAGCCCCGTCAATGGAATTACTTTCTTCTCAAACGACAGTATCGAATTTAAATTTTTCTATAATGCACTATAAAAAGCATTACAAATGATAGTCAATGTTTTCTTCCATCTTTTACATTAAATCTATTAGAATTTCTACTTAGACTTCAGCTGCATTGCTATCCAATTGTTTTCAGTAAACTTATCCGTTAATTGAAGTTGATAAAATGAAGTTTTATGCAAGATGGCACCCATATCATTATTATAGAATCCGCTCAAAAACAGAGCACCTTGATTATTTAGTGATTTGGCTAAATTTTCAATAGAATGAATAATTACTTCCCGGTTAATATTAGCAAGTATAATATCGAATTTATTTTCCTTCAATGAATCAATGCCCCCGTGGATAACCCGTGCATTGAGGATATTATTTAAAAAAATATTCTCCTTCGCATTGTCCGTTGCATGGTTATCATTATCAATGGCTAAAATTTCTGAGGCCCCAAGCCTTGATGCAAGAATTGACAGAATACCGGTGCCGGTACCAAAATCAAGTACCTTTTTATTGGTAAAATTTTCTTGCAGCATCATTCGAAGCATCATAGCAGTGGTTTCATGATGGCCAGTACCAAAAGCCATTTTAGGGTCTATTACAATGTCATGTTTAACAACAGGAATTTTAAGATGAAATGAAGCACGAACAACAATTTCTTCCCCGATAACAATAGGCTGAAAATTTTTTTCCCATAAGGCATTCCAATTTTGATATGGTATTACATGCCTTACATAGTGAACCGGAAAATATTGCTGCATCAACTGAATACATTGATCGAAATCAGCCTGGTAAAAATCTGAAACCGGAATAAAAGCAATTGTATTGTATGTTTCTTCCTGAAATCCTCCAAACCCTATATCAGATAAATGTGCTATCAGGATCTCTTTTTGCCAATCTTCAGGAAACGAAAAAGAAAAAGAAAGGTAATCCATAGTCTTGTTTGGTTAGGGTAAAGTAAATTATGATTTTAGCACAGATTATTTGAGATTCGTAAATTGCTTTTGGAGGCCTCATGGAATGCGGATCATTAAAATCTATCTGAAAAAATTATCAGGTAAATATTATTCTAAACCTTATAGTCGATTATACGGCTTCATTCTTTTACTGCTCTTTTTGTCTGAAAAAAATTTTGCACAGGGCATTACCTATAAAGATTGTATTGGAGAAATTGCAGATTGCGAGTCAGAAGCTGTACTGCATCGATTAGGTTTTATTGCTACCGCTCCTTCTCAGGATTATGATTTGAAGTATGCACGGCTTTACTGGACCATTGATCCTGATACACTTTTTATCCAGGGAACGGTTACTTTTTATTTACAGATAGTAAATGCCACTAACCTGCTTTTTTTTGACTGTTCTGATACTTTATCTATTGACTCAATAAAATATCACGGATCTCAAATTGTTTATCATCAGTTACCCGGTGATATATTACAGGTTGATTTGACAAATAATCTTACAGAAGGGTCCATGGATTCCCTTTCTATTTCCTATCATGGTATACCTGTAAGTACAGGCTTTGGTTCCTACCAGCAAACCCAGGTATCTGGTATAAATAATATTTGGACACTCTCAGAGCCTTACGGAGCAAAAGACTGGTGGCCTTGCAAACAGACATTGAATGATAAAATAGATTCTATAGATAGCTTCATTACGATACCTGTCGGAAACCTTGCAGGCACTGCAGGCCTTCTGATTAAATGCGATACAGAAGGAAGCTGGGTTACAATGCACTGGAAACACAGGTACCCTATTGCGAGTTATCTTATTGGTATTTCAGTCACAAAATATGCAGCATTTTCTGTTTTTGTCCCTGATGGCAGTGATTCTATTCCTATCCTGAATTATGTTTTTCCCGATCAGCTGCAATATGCGGAAGAAAGCGTGCCTTCCATTATTTCTCCTTTTCAGCTGTACAGTTCATTGTTTGGAGAGTATCCTTTTAAAAAGGAAAAATACGGGCACATGCAATTTGGATGGGGTGGAGGAGAGGAACACCAAACCATGAGTTCGATGGCGAATTTCGGCTATGAAATAATGGTGCATGAACTGGCGCACCAGTGGTTTGGCGATAAGGTAACATGCGGTAGCTGGAATGATGTGTGGCTTAATGAAGGCTTTGCAACTTACCTGACCGGCTTGTGCTACGAAAATTTTTCCCCTCAGTTATATTGGCCTATTTGGAAATCCCAAACTGTCGGAAATATCATTTCACAGCCAAATGGATCCGTATTCGTAGATGATACTACAAGTGTCGATCGTATTTTCAGCAGCCGCCTGTCTTATAAAAAGGGATCCTATTTACTCCATATGTTACGCTGGAAAATTGGTGATTCATCATTTTTTAAGGGCATACGGGAATATCTAAATGATCCCGGCCTGGCTTATTCGTACGCACGAACGATTGACCTGAAGTCTCATCTGGAAAGTGTAAGCGGAATGGATCTTACGAGCTTCTTTAGCGAATGGTTTTACGGACAGGGGTTTCCATCTTATCAATTATTTTGGTCACAGGATAAAGACAATCTTGTAAAGCTGGTTCTCTATCAAAGCACTTCTGATGTTACAGTTCCTTTTTTTGATTTACCGGTTCCGGTAAGGTTTAAGAGCGCTAATGATTCCACAGATTTGAGATTTGATCTTACATCAGGCGGAGAGCTCTTTTCCGCACAGTTGAATTTTAAAGCTGATACTGCAATCATTGACCCAGACTTTTGGTTAATTTCCGGAAATAATACGGTTAATAAAATTGCCGTTTCCCCGCAAAGCTTTTTTATCGGAATCTTTCCTACTATTACTACAGATATAATCAGTGCTCAAAATTTTGATCTTCAGCCTCATTCCGGAAGTATCAGGATATATGATATGGCAGGCCGGTTAAAAGAAGAAAAAGCTTTTTCGTTTGATTTGAATCAGCCGTTGCTTAATATATCATTGAAGAATCTTGCAGCGGGGTTATATTTTTTAAGGATTGAAACAGAGGCCAGTTCATTCACGCAACGTGTTCTGAAATATTAACTGTGTCTTTGTTTCTCTTGTTTATACCAACCTTAACTGTAAAATAAAAGCGGCTTCCTTTTCCGGGAATACTCTGGACTCCAATGTTCCCATTCATCATTTTAACTAACTTTTTCGCAATGGATAAACCTAATCCGGTGCCTCCGTATTTTCGTGTCAGATGATTATCAACCTGGCGGAAAGGCTCAAAAATGAGCTTCTGTTTTTCCTGAGATATTCCGATACCAAAGTCCCGAACCGAAATGCCAATAATTGCATGATGGCTTTTCATCACTTTTAACTTCGTTCTTATGATTACATCTGCGTCTTTTGAAAATTTCATTGCATTACCGATCAGGTTTATTAAAACCTGACGTATACGGAAATCATCGCCTATAATTTCTTCGGGAATGGAATTATCCATGTTCAGCAGCAGCTTTATTTTCTGTTCTTCAGCCTTTACTTGAAAAGATCGGATAACTTCTGTAATGAGATCATTAAGGTTGAAGCTCTTGTTTAGTAATTCCAGCTGTCCCGATTCAATTTTTGAAATGTCGAGCAGATCATTTATAAGCTGTAAGAGCGAATCGGCAGAATACCTTACTATATCAAGATATTCACGTTGCTGGTCACTCGGCTGAGTCTGTAGCAAGAGGTCTGTAAATCCAATAATGCCATTCATTGGTGTTCTGATCTCGTGGCTCATATTAGCAAGAAACTGGCTTTTGGTGCGGTTAGCGGCTTCGGCCGTATCCTTTGCTTCACGTAATGACTGCTCAAAATATTTTTGTTGTGTAATATTCCTGCCAAGAACCGAAACACCGATAATGTTTCCCTCCCCCATCCGGATGGGGTTTAAGGAAAACTCAACAAAAAGTTCTTTACCATTAATATCAAACCTATCGACAATATTATATGATTCTCCTTTTTTTGAGCGGTCATACCGCTCCACCCAGGTAGTGGCTAAATCCGGCGGTAAGCCCTCTGTAATTATTTTTCCCTGCTTCATCGTTACCCCGTATTGTCGTGAAAAAACCTCGCTTATAGGCCGGTTAAAATTCAGAATGCGCATGTCGCAATCAATTGACCAAATAGCTTCTTCCCGGTTTTCTATCAGGGCTGTAAGCTGCGCCTGGCTTTTGCGAAGGGCATCTTCCATTTGTTGCCGTTCCGTAATATCCACGGCTGTTCCCAGAATGCGAACCGGCATATTGTTTTCGTCACGAATCAGTTTACCTCTTGCTTCAATTACAATATAATCTCCCTGTACCCGCTTTGTGCGGTATATATGGTGAAACATGGAGGACTGCCGGTACAGGTGTTTCCTTAGTTTGGCAAGCAGTTGCGGCAGATCATCTGGATGTACACAGCTTTTCCACTCATCGAAATATTTAGGATAGTCATCGTTTTGGTAACCGTAGATGGCCTTCCAGGCATCATTAAAAGATACCTTGTTGGTTACGATATTCCAATCCCAGATTCCTACATTCGTTCCTTCCACGGCAGCATTAAGTTGAACTTCGCTGCTTCGTAAAGCTCTCTCCGCTTTTTTTCGCTGGGAAATATCGAGAATACCCACTACCCGAACGTCTTTATTTTTGTATTGCCGCCTTCTTGAATA
Organism: Chitinophagales bacterium; assembly: GCA_013816805.1. Classification (NCBI taxonomy): domain Bacteria; kingdom Pseudomonadati; phylum Bacteroidota; class Chitinophagia; order Chitinophagales; species Chitinophagales bacterium. Next base: position 40,746 of record JACDDS010000003.1, read on the forward strand.
GACCTCTATATCGAAGCGGGTTCCGTCTTTTTTAATACCTGTAAATTCTTCTAAAAATGTTTCTCTCTTTTTAATAAGTGACTTCATTTCCTGCCGGAAGGCAGTTTCATAAAGCATATCAATTGGCTTGCCGGTAAGATCTTCAGGATCGTATTCAAAAATCTTACATGCTTCATTATTAAAATCTATTATGGTTCCATTTTCGTGTATTAAAATAGCCTCGCGGCTCTCTTGCATAAAATATCTTAAACGCTCACGACTCTCCATTAAAATTTCGCGTGCGCGTAACTGCTCCGTGATATCCTCTGCGATGGAGGATAAAAAATCGAGCTTGCCATTTTCATCTAAATGGGCAAGAATTATCTGTGCTGTTTCTATTTTTTTTCCATGCCTGGTCAAAAAGGCTGCCTGTCCCTTCCAGATACCTTGTTCTATAGCAGTAGGGATGGCTTCATTCAGAATGAATTCATTTGACTCCGGGGTCATTAAATCTTCAATTCGCAGATGTAATATGTCCTCAAGGATTTCATAGCCAAGCAAGGTTCTGCCGGCAGGGTTTATATAACGAAGCCCATTGTTATCCATCATCGCTACGTAATGCGGACTTGCTTCTATAAGGGAAATTAAACGTTGTTCTTCGATTCGCTTTACACGCAGCTCACTGATGTCGCGCATTAAAATTACCCTGATCTCATTCTCTCTGAATTGAATGGTTTTACCGGTTAACTCTACATAAACAATATTCCCGGTTCTATTTATTATTTCTCTTATAACAGGAGAAGGCAGATTTTCACGGATGGTCTTTCGTATCTTTTCGTGTTCATATTTGGGTGTAAAATCGAAAATGGAATTCCCAATAAGCTCTTCACGTGAGTAGCCGAGCATCTTTAAGGTGGCATCATTCACATCTATAATAATTCCCTTTTCATGGATTACTATTCCCTCAGTAGATGCCTCAAGCAAAAAGCGCAAGCGCTCATCATTTTCCTTTAATTCCGTTAACTTTTTTTTATTATCAGTAATATCTTTTATCGTGATGATTCTGCCTTCGAAATCACCCTGATCATTTTGAAAAGGTATACCTTTAGTGATACCCCAAAAACCAGACGTATTCTTTTTATGAAAGAATCCTTCGAACTCACAGGCAGCATCGGGAGGGTGGTTTAATCTCAAATGTTCATACTCTTTTCTCCATTCATCAGCAACTATAAGCGAAATACCTTCCTGACCGATCCAGTCTGTTTTAGAGTAACCGGTTAAAAGACACATCTTATTATTTACGAGTAAAACTTTTCCTTCCGCATTTTCTACTACAATCGCTTCATCAAGGGTTGTAAAAATGCGCTCGTAGAAAGATTCCGTTTCTTTCGGGGTCATACAGAGAGAATTGCCCGGGGCTTCATAGAGTTCTTAAATATAATTAATTTTCAATAAATTAACCTTAAACAGGTACAGTAAATGGCTCACCTTAAATAGTAATACAGTCTTATAATTTCTTCTTTTCTTTTTTATTTTTACTGTTACCAATAACAACCTTTCATTTATTGCTGTTATCTGCGAAAAAAAGCCTCTAAAAATTGATGCATTTCCTAATATTTTATTTTAAAAAAAACTCCAACTATGAAAGTCTACGACGATAAGCATATAAAAAATCTTGTACTCTTGGGCGGTTCTAAGGCTGGTAAAACCACACTTGCAGAAACGATGATGTTCGAAGCGGGACTTATTTCACGGCGTGGAAATGTGGAAGATGGAACCACTGTTTCTGATTACCATGAAATTGAACAGCAAAGAGGAAATTCTGTATATGCTACTTCAATTCATACCGAATGGCGTGACTATAAAATAAATATTATTGATACACCGGGATTGGATGATTTTATTGGAGAAGTAATAGCGGCATTAAGGGTTGCCGATACAGGTGTAATGCTGCTTAATGCTCAGCATGGTGTAGAAGTTGGAACTGAACTCATTTGGAATTATGTAGAGCAATTCAATAAACCAATAATTTTTGCGATTAACCAGCTCGACCATGAGAAATCAAATTTTGAAGAAACAATTGAGCAGGCCAAAAAACGGTTCGGCAAGCCTTTTACGCTTATGCAGTATCCTGTTAATGAAGGAATGGGGTTCAATACAATAATTGATCTGCTGAAAATGACGATGTATAAGTTTGGACCCAATGGCGGAAAACCGGAGAAGCTCCCAATTCCTGATTCGGAAAAAGCCCGCGCTGAAGAGCTTCACAATCAGCTGGTGGAGATTGCAGCAGAGAATGATGAAAAGCTGATGGAATTATATTTTGATAAGGGTTCTTTGGATGAAGATGAAATGAGACAGGGAATAAAGCTGGGAATGATGAATCACCAGGTATTTCCTGTATTCTGCGTTTCGGCAAAAAGAGATATGGGCAGCGGAAGAATGATGGGCTTTATTGATAATGTAGCACCATCAGCCAATGAAATGCCCCCGGAGCAAACAGAAGAAGGAAAAGAAATTCCGTGTGATGTAAAAGGCCAGACGGTTCTTTTTATTTATAAGTCCTTAATTGAACCGCACCTTGGAAATCTTTCGCTTTTTAAAGTAATATCCGGCGATATTGTTTCAGGAACAGACATAACCAATTCCGATAACGCAACTCTGGAACGATTCAACCAGCTATTCATCGTAGATGGAAAAAATAGGATCCCTATTAATCGGCTGGTGGCAGGAGACTTAGGAGCTACTCTCAAATTAAAAAATACATATACGAACCAAACCCTTTATGGAAAAGGGCCAAGAGTAAAAGTGAGGCCTATTGAATTCCCGGAGCCTCGCTTGAGCGTAGCAATTGTTACAAAAAATAAGGGGGATGATGAAAAATTAAGTTCGGTGCTGGCAGATATTCACCGGGAAGATCCTACTCTTTTAGTTGAATATTCACGAGAATTGAAACAGGTGATCTTACATGGCCAGGGTGAGCTGCATTTACAGGCAATTAAGTGGCGGCTTGAAAATATCTATAAGATGCAGATAGATTTCCAGAAAACTAAAATTCCATACAGAGAAACGATCCGGCGGGAAGCACGTACAACCTACCGGCATAAAAAACAGTCAGGGGGAGCGGGACAATTTGCAGAAGTGGCAATGATGATTGAGCCTTACCGGGAAGGGTATAAGCTGCCAGGCGAATTTAATTTGAGGGGCAAAGAAGAAATTACTTTGGATTGGGGAGGAAAACTTATCTATCATAATTGTATTGTAGGAGGTGTTATTGATACCCGTTTTCTGCCCTCAATTCTTAAAGGAATTATGGATAAGATGGCCGAAGGACCTACTACAGGTTCCTATGTGCGTGACATTAACGTATATATCTATGATGGCAAAATGCATCCCGTTGATTCGAATGATATGGCTTTTAAGATTGCAGGAATGATGGCTTTTAAAGAATCTTTTCAACAGGCTGATCCTAAGCTTCTGGAACCTATTTATGAATTGGATGTACTTGTGCCGGAAGAACAAATGGGTGACGTAATGGGTGATCTTAACACCCGCAGAGCTATCATTCTTGGCATGGATTCAAAAGGATCGTACCAGATAGTAAAGGCACGTGTCCCGCTATCAGAGCTTGATAAATATTCTAATACCCTCAGGTCTATTACGCAGGGCAAAGCAAGCTTTAAAATGCGCTTTGCAAACTATGAACTGGTTCCTGCTGAGATTCAGAAAAAATTAGCCGATGAATATGCGAAGCATGCAAAAGACGAACATTGAAACAATTAATATATACGGTTTGAAGCTTTTTTCACTTTTATTCATAGGAATGTTGTTAGCAGGTTGCCAGCCAAAAGCAATTATTACTACAATAGATAATCCTATGGATGGATTTTCAGAAGATGTTGACTCGGTAAGGGGAGCTAATACAGTGCAGGATCTTGCCTGTTATCTCTTTCTTGCATTGCAACAGAAAATCTCTTACGGCAATTTAACACGTTTCATCCCTGACTCATCGGATATTGGAAAAATCTACCAACTCACCAATTCACCTGTAGGTAATGCAAACCTGAAAACGAATGCTGACAGCGTTCGGCATCAACTTCAAAAAGATCTGTTGAATACAGAAAGTGAATCATCTAGCCTGCATGCTACCTGGACAGATGCGACTTTTACCAAACTACTGATCCAGGAAATTGAAGATCAAAAACTGCCGAGTAAAAAAATTATGATGCAATGCAAGTCAAATGGCATTACACTACTGGCAAGTTGTAAATGCCTGAAAATAGGTGACAAATGGTATATCGGGGAGGATCTGAAATTCGGTGTCTAACTACTTTACTATATAATTTAAAAATGCAGGTATACAGCACTTCCCTGTTTTTCTGCCGACTGTATATGTAGATTTCCCCGGTGCAAAAGCATAATCTGCTTGCAAAGGCTTAACCCTATGCCGCTTCCGTTTTTTTTAGTACTGAAAAAAGGGACAAAAATTTTATCCATCAGTTCTGTGGGAATCCCAATACCATTGTCGGCTACTTTAATCACCACCTTTTTGTTCCCTTCTGAATACGCTGAAATCATAATACGGGGGTCTTCATTTTCCTTTACAGCTTCAATAGCATTAACCACCAGGTTAATCATTACCTGATCTATAAGGCTGGAATCGGCTTCCAGTAAAAGATCAGTATCCTTTAAAATAATATCAAGGGATATATTCTTTTGTTCCAGGGTGGGTTGCATTAACTGCTGAAGATTCTCAAAAAGATCCCGCACATAAACCCTTTTAAGAACCGGTGTGGTAATTTTATTCAGATTGCGGTAAATTTCTGCAAATTTTAATAGTCCCTCACTTCTTCTCCTGATGGTATCAATACCAACTTCCAGGTCTTCCAGAGCTGTATTTTCATTATTCTGTTTACCAGCAAATTGATGAAGCCGGTTCTTAAGCGTATCTGCCAGTGAAGAAATAGGCGCCACGGAATTCATGATTTCGTGAGTCATTACGCTCAATAATTTCTGCCATGCTTTTCCCTCTGTTTCATCCAGTGCCTCATTCACATTTTGGAAAGCAATCAGCTTATAAAGCTTTTCATCAGTTTGAAAAGCAGTAGCAGACAGCAAGACTTTGAAAGGATTTCCGTCTTTTACCACGGTAACTAATTTGCTTTGTCCTGGCCGTAATGAAATCAGGGTATCAAAGAGATTTTGATTTCTTTTCTGTAATGAGTACAGGTTTTTTAAATACGGGATACCAAGCATTTTTTTTAATGATTCATTCATCCACATGATCTCTTTGAGATTCGTTTCATATGATAGAATTCCGGTGTCTACAAGCTCAAGGATCTTCTGCAGATACTGGTATTGGGTCTCCTTTTCTTTACTGATGATCTTGAATGTGGTATTAATGTCGTTAAACCCTTTACGAATTGGCTTGAGATCGGAAGGAGCTTTTTTTACATCAAAGTGCCTCGAGAAATCACGGTAATGAATGGATTCTGCAAATTGCTCCACTTCATCCTGAGCCTTTCTATTAAAGCGGTAAAACTCCACCAGCTGATAAATAATTATTACGCCTGGAATAGCTAAGTAAGTATACAGGTGGCTGACTAAGAAATAGGCCCCAGAGCATAAGGTGATAAAGAGTAACATAACCCTTAGCACCATTCTCCATTCGTACCTGTTAAATATCATACTTGGTGAGTCGCCGGTAAAGCGCAGTTCGTGTAAGCCCTAATTCTTTTGCCGCCTTGGTAATATTTCCATTGTGCTTTTCAATTACCCGGAGGATGGTATTCTTCTCAATGGCACTTAGTTTAAATTCCTGGGGTTCATCACGTAAGGAAGCAGCTGACTCAAGAGGTGAAAAAAGCAGATCAGCAGAACGTAAGATATCTCCATCGGACATTATTACGGCACGTTCAATAGAATATTGCAATTCCCGTACATTACCCGGAAAGGAATAATTACGTAGTTTTTCCATTGCCTGTTCGCTTAATTGTAGATCAGGCTTTAGATATTTTGAAGAATAGGTGGTTACAAAATGTTTTGCCAGCAGGATAATATCATTCCCCCTTTTTCGAAGGGGAGGAACTGTAATCTCAACCGTATTGATACGGTAAATCAAATCTTTACGGAATCGCAATTCGTTGGCGAGCTCACTTAATGGAACATTGGTAGCACAGATCAACCGTATATCTATTGCAACCGGTTGGTTAGTTCCCAACCTTGTGATCTGCCTGCTTTGTATTACACTCAGCAGCTTGGATTGTTGCTGCAATGAAATGTTCCCGATCTCATCAAGAAAAACAGTCCCCCCGTTCGCTGCTTCAAACCTTCCTTCGCGATCTTCCCGCGCATCCGTAAACGCACCCCTTTTATGACCGAAAAGCTCGCTTTCAAATAATGTTTCAGTTAGGGCTCCTACATCTACTTTTACAAAAGGGGTCTTGCTGCGTAAGGATTGTTGATGAATGGCTTTGGCGATCAGATCTTTACCAGTACCGTTTTCTCCCAGTATCAGAATATTAGCATCTGTAGGAGCAATCTTTTCAATCTTGAAAAAAATATCCTGCATTGCCTCCGACTCACCAATTAGCTCAACGCCAATAATGGAATTTTTTACTTCATCAGGGCCTGAAGTTTTTTTTGTTCCGTAATGCTTCAGTGCATCTTTAAGCGTGTTTATTAATTTTTCGTTATGCCAGGGCTTCATTATAAAATCAGCGGCTCCTTCTTTTAAAGACCTTACAGCAAGATCAATATCGCCATATGCAGTAATCATAATTACCGCAGCAGCCGAGCCAGCCTCACGGATTTTTTTAAGCCAGAAAAGCCCTTCATTCCCGGTGTTAATGCTGCTGTTAAAATTCATATCCAGCAGAATAATGTCAAACTTCTGTTTAGCTAACAGCGACCTTAAATTTTCAGGATTTTTTTCAGTGACTACTTCCTTTGCCTCCGTCTTTAATAACAGGCGAACCGCCGTGAGCACATCAGGGTCATCATCAATAATAAGAATAGACGTATTCTTTAAAACCATTGAAAATTATTAATTCGCCCAAAGATTGAGAAACGTAATTATCAATGCAAGATTTTATTCCCATAATCTTACACTTATATTTTAGGAAACATTATAAATAATTGGAACAAGTGAAAGAATAGTGAAATAATTACGAATGATATGCTTGCATCGTAAGATTGAAAACCATTTAGGTGAATTTATTTTTGATAGATTAATTGTGCAGAATAGACTCCGGCATTCAATATAATTTTTACCATATAAATTCCGGGGGGTAATCCGGGATTAAATGAAAATTCCTTCCTGATTGTGAAGACCCCATTGGTTCCTACATCTTCATCAGCCATAATTTTTTCTTTATGAATGGTTTCACCTATTTCATTAAATATCTCTAACATTCCCGGTTCATTTTCTTTCCCTGTAAAAATTAAATCAATGGTAAAGCTGCCGTGAGTAGGATTTGGGAACAGATTAAAATGATCCGGCTCATTATTGCCCGTGAAGTTTTCCTTGCATGTCTGCGTTACCTTTGTTCCAGCCGAAGTTTTACTGCAGCCATTATAAGTAACAATCACTTTATAAGTTGCTGCTTTGGTAGCCGTATAGTTTTGATTGGTTGCGCCCGTAATATTATTGCTGCCTTTTTGCCACTGGTAAGTAAAGCCCGTTCCGCTGTTAGCCTGTAAAGTAACCGAACCGCTTTGACAGATATTCAGGTTGCCTAAAGGAGTTATGGTAGCTGTTGGAGTAGTGGTTATATTAAGAGTAGTAGTAAGCGATGTGGCATTGCAGCTAAAAGTGTTTGTTTCTTTAACCTGGTATCCGGCCGCTGTTTTTGCAGAATATGTTTGACTTGTGGCACCGGAAATATTTTTACTATTCTTCAGCCATTGATAGGATATCCCGGAGCCACTGTTTGCGGTTAATATTAAAGAAGTCCCGGAACATATATTGACAGTTCCACCCGGATTTATACTTGCCTGGATCGCATTTTCATCTACTACCTGGTTGCAGTTATCATCGATGGAATTGCAGATATCAATTGCTCCGGGATTGATAGCCGCATTACCATCATTGCAATCCGTGCTGTTACTTGTATACCCCGCGGGAGGTGAACAGGCCTGGGACACAACATTTAAATTTCCATAGCCGTCATTATCCGCATCGGCATAAAAATTTGTTTTAACGCCCTCGTCAACAGATCCATTGCAATTGTCATCAATATTATTGCACGTTTCAATTGCGCCCGGATTTACAGATGCATTTTCATCGTTGCAGTCTGTACTGTTTGAAACATAACCATTGGGCAAAGTGCAAGCCTGGATCGAAGCAAGCAGATTTCCATAGCTGTCTCGGTCGGTATCAGCGTAGTATGTGATTTTCACACCCTCATCGACAGAACCATCGCAGTTATCATCTAATCCATTGCAAGTTTCCTGGGCATTGGGGTGAATGGATGCGTTCGCATCATTACAATCTGTATTATTAATAATATAGCCATTAGGAGCCGTACAGGATTGAGTGATAGCAGATGGATTTCCATAATTATCATGATCGGCATCTGCATAATAACTCGTTTTTACTCCTTCGTCTACTGAACCATTACAATTGTCATCTATTCCATTGCAAAGTTCCGCAGTACCCGGGTTAATACTACCATTGTTATCATTACAATCAGAATTATTTGATGAATATCCCAATGGGGGAGTACAACCTGTTAACTGCATTCCTCCATTGATATTTCCGTAATCGTCACTATCAGAATCAAGATAAAACATTGATTGCACATCTTCGTCTATTTGTGAATCACAATCATCATCTATACCATTACATATTTCAGCTGAACCCGGTTGATGGTTGTAGGGGATATCAATAATTAATATACTATTGGGGGGTACGCTAATGTTAGTCAATTTTACCTGTGAATGAGAAACATTTTCATTCATTTGACTTAAGGTAGCAAGAACTCCGCCTGTAGCAGTATCAGCTACCGAAGTCTCCAGGTAATCGAAATGAGAGGTGTCTGCATATGAGCTGGAGTCAAGCGTAAGACTTTCTATAGAATAAGGAATGCCTGAATAATTAATAATAAAAAGTTTTTGTTCCATGCAGTTAAATAAAAAATAAGCCTCGAAGTTTTGTGATACGCCGCTGATAGTTGCCCGTTTAAATTTATGGCCGCTTACATCATTAATCTGCCGGAACGCATAATTCGCTGTGCTTACAGTATTCCACCAAAGAGAGTCAGGGGTAAGGTCAAGAGGATTATATTCATTGTTAGAACCTAAACGGTAAAAAAACGCACCCTTATAAGTAATTCCATTTGCAAGTGAAGGGTTGTACCTCATGTTATAATTATTATCAAACATGTTGAATACTCTTTTAAGAATAAATACCTGGTTGAGAAAAGTATTGGCATAATCATGACTTTCACATATCATCTTAAACTTTTTAATGCCCCACTGATTCAGCAACAGCTCATCAAAGCCGGTCGTGGCATCGCCAATGTTACCCACAGGATATTTATAGCACTTTGGATGTCCTGTGGCTGAAAGCCCTGTTTCAAAGAAATTATTCATGTCGTTAATGGCGATTGAAGGTGATGGGACCGAAGCACTATTTGAAATAGGGAACCACCACCAATTGACAGCGCCTGAAAACCGCAAGTGAGGGTAATGTGTTTTATTGTACGCTGAAATGGCGTTATGTACCTGCACGTTCCATCTTGATTTATTTCCGAGAGAATCATCACATTCATAGGTACGATCTTCACAATCACCCTGAGCGCCGTGTTGAATTGCAGTTGAGAAAAATAATGGTATGGTGCTATAGACCGGATTTGCTTTAAGTGAATCCAGGAAATAATGCTTTACTGCGTTAAAGTAACTTTGTCCGGAAGGAAAGGGTAACGTATCGCCGGTAGGGGTTATATAGCTTGGCGTTTTATTTTGTGAATGCTCAATCTCAGTTCCAAAAACAATTGCATCTACAATGATTCCATTAGCCGCACAATAGTCAAACATCCGGCGCAGATCTGCATAGGATCCAAAGAATACATCTGCCGAAATAACAAGGTGCATGGATTTAGCAGGGTCCTGATCATTCCTGCACAATTGCGTATTCTGCTCGAAGATATTTGCATAGTTGTAAGCTGTTTCTCCACAATATCGCCTTCCCGGATCAGGGTCATCGTTACCATTATTGTAGGACCATGCATTTAAAACATCGGCCTCGTTTGATTTTATACAATATCCTTTACCGCCTGGTACATAATGATAATAACGGAACGTAGTGCCATCTGGATAATACATACACCGGAATTTTAAGGCAGCTATATCCTCCTTAAGATTTGGAGGCAACCCGGTTCTCCATTGCCCTACGCAGCTTACCGTTCCCGGGCACAATAAGGTATCAAGGTTCGCACATGGATTTCCTGAATTGGCTTTCTCACATTTTGAACAGGGAGGCGGAGGTGATAGAAATTCAGGGTAAAGAGGAGGTCCTGCTCCAAGCAGCAGGTCATCCACTACATAGAATTTATCCGTGGAGATAGAAATGTTTACCTGACCGTATATTGAATAAGTAATCAGAACCATCATGCAGGTAAAAACTGTTTCAGGAATTGAGTGCTTGAATTGAGTTACCATGTGTTTAATCTTCATATAATTATAATTAAAACAAGTTACATATAAATCCGTAATGTCGGTTACAGATCACAGGATAAGGTAAACCGTAAAATCAGCGGAAGGTAATTTGCCAGTTAAAGTGAACAGAAACTAAAAATGATCTGACCGGATATTTTAAGGTTTTTTTCATATAATTAAATTTATAGTATACCGAAGATATAAATATGTATAATAAAAATATATTTAAAGACATCAATTCTTACCAATAGAAATCAAAAAACAATCATTTCGAATCTGAAGAAGAGGAAATAAAAAAGGGGATCACCAGTTTGATGATCCCCTTTGTTTCAAATGAGGTTATTAGCTTTTCCACTTAATTCCACAACCAATAGCTTTGGTTTGTGTTACCGGAACCTGCTTACCGCCGAGCAGTGCATTAACAGCATCTTCAACATAGTGATGTTGTACCAATGAGGGATCTTCCGTGTTATCATCTATGGCGCCTATGTAAGATACCTGGAGCCCCTTATCTGTTTTATTAAGAACAAATACATGGGGTGTTCGCTGTGCACCATATTCCTTAGCAACAGATTGTGACTCATCTAATAGATATGGAAACGTGTATCCTTTAGATTTTGCAACCGCCATCATATTATCATATGAATCTTCAGGCTCTACTTTAGGATCATTCGGATTGATTGCAATTACAGGGAATCCTTTAGATGCATACATGGAGTTTAATGCCATTACCCGGGATTCATATGCTTTAGCATACGGACAGTGGTTGCATGTAAAAATTACAATAAAGCCTTTTGCATCTTTATAATCAGCAAGTGAAATCATTTTACCATCAATGTTTTTCAGCTTGAAATCATCTGCTTTATCGCCCACCTTATAACCGGGAGTGCTTGCCGAAGTCATAACGGTAATAAGAATGATAATTATTCCTAAAAATTTAATGGATTGTTTCATGTGGTTACATTGTTTTAAGTAAAATTAATTTGAAATATTGGTATCAATAAAAAATTTCAGTTCCTCTAAACTGTTAAATGCTTCATAATGTTGCATACGCTTATTATGCGGGCTAATCGCAATAGTATATGGAATTGCGCCACCCCAGTTTTTATCGAGCAGATCAATCCATCCACCATTTTTTTCATTTAGCTGAATCAACATGCCTGTCAATCCTAACTGAGTTATTACATCTTTTACCTTTTGTGTTTGAGACAAAAAATCCAGTGAAACAAAAATGAATTGAATTTTTTGATCCTGTTTTTCCTTTTGCACTGTAACAAAATACGGGAGCTCGCCAACACAGGGTTTACACCATGTTGCCCAAAAATTTACTATACGTAATGTGTCATCAGGTCTGGTAAGTACTGCATCTAGTTCTTTGAAGTCCATTACCTTAAGCGGCTGTGCATGTACTATGGCAGCTTCCAAAAAAATAACCAGCAATATTATAAACCGTTTAACAGGCATAACTTCTCTTGATGCAGTTGGCGAAATTCCGAAAGTTTTGTGAATAAAATTTATATGATGTCAAAGTATTCGACGTAATGAATGTATTGCAATAAAAAACTATGCCATTAACCTGAAGGTTCTCCCGATATTTCCAATCAGTCTAACTGCCCATCTCGAATACTCAATACATGAGCAGCTGATTTAATAATGCCAGTGCTTACTTATCAATTTTATATTGCTTAGAATTGAATCTATTTTTTTAGTTGATTTAAGATGTATTGCCTTGCTTATAGTTTTAGTAAATTTTCTATAATCAGGTTCTATTGTAAACTAACTATAACAGTCTATCAATGAATTGGCTTTGGAAACAGATTATAAGTAAAACAGTTCTTCGCAATAAAAATTCAGATCATAATGTTCACCATTCCAATATTCAACTTGCGCGTGGGTTGCATAAATTAAGGGAAACCTCTGTGCGGCTTTTAAAAGATGCCTTATTAATAATTGCCGGGATATTTTCCGCTGCTTTTGGCTTTAAAGGATTTTTACTGACAAACCATTTTATTGATGGAGGAGCAACGGGAGTGTCATTGTTGATTTCCGCATTAACTGCCGTACCTCTTTACATTCTTATTATTTCGATAAACATACCATTCATATTTCTTGGCTATAAGAGTATTGGTAAAGCTTTTGCAATTAAAACTACGCTGGCTATTTCAGGGCTTGCATTGTGCCTTGCGACCGTCCACTTTCCTGATGTTACCAAAGACAATCTGCTGGTAGCCGTATTCGGTGGTTTCTTTCTTGGAGCAGGAATAGGCCTTACAGTAAGAGGAGGTGCAGTGATAGACGGAACAGAAGTGCTTGCTATTTATTTAAGTAAAAAACTAGGGACTACTATTGGTGATATCATCATACTAATTAACGTATTTATTTTTATGGCTGCCGCCTATTTTCTATCTGTTGAAATAGCGCTTTATTCTATGATAACTTATCTGTCGGCTTCCAGAACATTAGATTTTATTACTGAAGGCATAGAAGAATACACGGGAGTTACTATTATTTCACCTAAAGCGGAGCAGATGAGAAGAATGATTATAGAAAAGCTAGGCAGGGGTGTAACTATTTACAGCGGAAAGCGTGGCTTTGGTAAAACAGGTGAAGCCACCGGAATAGACATTGTTTATACTGTGGTTACACGCCTGGAATTAAACAGATTAAATGCAGAAATTAAGTCCATTGATGCAAATGCTTTCGTGGTTATGAGCAGCGTGCGGGATACAAAAGGAGGAATGATTAAAAAAAGGTCGTTTACACATTGAGGTATGTTGTTTTTTAAATTAACAACTATAAATTATAGAGCATCTTGCTCAGTCGCCCGTCCACTTCTTTGTTTTTTTAAAATATCTCACAGTTAAATAAAAGATTAATAAAGCAAGCAGAACGCCTATAAATAATAGAAGGTAGTTATACAGTTGATTTTTTCCGTAGTATAAGTAATTATTCTTCATGATCAACAGTACGGCACCTGTTATCCAGACATAAGCAGAGGTATACTCTTTAATAAATATTCTTTGCCATTTCATTTCCATAGACTGTAAGGTGCTGCTTATTCCGCGAAATTTTGGGAGCCACCTGTTCACCTTTGATTTATAATCTTCGAAAGCGCCATTAAATTTTGAAAGAAGGAAATTTTCTTCTGCAAGTACTATAGCCTGGTAAAAAAAAATAAAAACCGGCACTAACATCAAAAGGAACAGAAGTGAATTAGCCACAAATGCCAATCCTAATATGATTAAAATATTGCCTATGTACAAAGGATTTCTGCAGTGGGAAAAAATACCTGAGGTAACCAATCCTTCCGCATAGATCCTTCTGTTTCTGCCACCGCGGATAATGTATTGAAGACCTACCGTTATCGCGCGGATGGCCTGACCTGCAAAGGCTATTATCAAACCAATGATTACACTAATTTTATAATCCCGGAATATTGGAGGCGATGAAATAAAAAGTAACAGGTAAAAAACAGGGAACAGAAAATTCCGGTAATGAAAAAGAAAATTTCCAAGCTTAACCATTTTTATTTTACAGCTATTAGTCCGGCAAAATTGTACCACTTAAAAAACACTTCAGCATATCGAAAACCGGAGCGATGGAGCAGTTCAATATTTTCAGTGAGGCGGTAAGGTATAAGTACATTTTCCAGTGCCTCGCGTTTCTGAGAAATTTCCATATCGCTATAGTGCTGTCTGCGCTTCATGTCATAATAATATTTTATAAAAAGCCTATTGAGCAAAGAGTCTTCACCCAGCACTTTTTCTATAAGTATAAAACAGCCGTTATCGTTTATCTGTCTGCAAATATCTTTCACTAAATGTTCACGGTATAGTGGCCGGATAAACTGAAGGGTAAGACACATGACCACTACCGATGCATTTTCAATTACGATTCCTTTGTTAAGATCACCATATTGAATATCAAACTCCCGCGTCATGCCCGCCAGCTTTAAATTCTCTTTGCATTGCTGTATCATTTCCTCGGAATTATCGATTCCAACGAAACGCACGGAAGGAAGTAAGAAAGGATCAAGCCCTATAAGGGTTGTGCCAGTGGAGCATCCAAGGTCAAAGATATTGGAGCCCTCCGTAGCAAAATCTGCAGCCAGCTCTGACATCATGCGCTGCATTTCATAATAAAAAGGAACCGAGCGCGATACCATGTCATCAAAAACATCTACTACTTTTTTACCGAACTTGAAATCTCCTACTTCCTTTTCAGGATTTCGAAATACTTCGTCCCGGTTGGGTGCCTGATCACTCATTTGCAATTATTTAATGATGAGATGTATCGAAATTATTTCATAAAGAAAAACAATTTAATTTTTCAAAAGGCAAACATTATAACTGCAGCATTTCTAAAAAAACTATGAATCTGCCTTGCATTTATCTTCCTCGCCTTCCAATTCCCGACCCGAAAAATTCACCAGGGTTTTTTATCTGACTTTATTTATGACGGACAAATGTAATTTTTCCGTGAGGCACCTGGTCAACGGAATAATTTTGAGTTTGTACTCTTTAAATTTTTACTTTGCGCAAAAGAGGAAAAGGAATTTTCTTTAAACAGTAGAGATTTGTGTTATGGCAAAAAAGAAAGATAAAGAGAATCAAAAGAGTCTGATGATAGTGGAAAGTCCGGCCAAAGCAAGAACCCTGGAAAAGTTTTTGGATGATAGCTTTATTGTAAAATCGAGTTATGGGCATATTCGTGATCTTCCAAAATCCGATAAAGCAATCGATGTTGAAAATCGTTACCTCCCCGTATATGAGATAAGCGCTGATAAGAAAGATGTAGTTAAGGATTTAAAAAAGATTGCAAAAGAATCTAATGACGTTTGGCTTGCCACTGACGAAGACCGGGAAGGCGAAGCCATTTCCTGGCACTTGTGCGAAGCATTAGGACTGGATATAAACAAAACCAAGCGAATTGTTTTCCATGAAATAACCAAACCCGCCATTCTGGAAGCGGTAAAAAAACCGCGCAGAATAGATATTAACCTGGTGAATGCCCAGCAGGCAAGGCGTATCCTTGACCGCCTGGTGGGATTTGAACTTTCACCCATTCTGTGGAGAAAAATAGCAAATACCAGTTCTTTATCAGCCGGGCGCGTGCAGTCGGTAGCAGTGCGGCTTATTGTGGAGCGGGAGCGTGAAAATGGTTCCTTTAATCCCGATTCTTCTTTTAAGGTTATTGCGGATTTTAAAGCAAAAGATAAATCAGGAAATGAAATTTCTTTTAAGGCAGAACTTCCAAAGAATAAAAGCAAAGAAGGTGATGCAGAAAAATTCCTGCAGGCCTGTATTGGCGCTGCTTATACAGTAAATGATGTCCAGGTAAAGCCAGGTAAAAAATCTCCGTCAGCACCATTCACTACTTCTACGCTCCAGCAGGAAGCAAGCCGTAAGCTTAGCTTTTCTGTTGCGCGAACCATGCTTATTGCACAACGATTGTATGAGTCCGGTAAGATCACGTATATGCGTACCGATTCCACAAATCTGTCGGAATTTGCAGTAAAGGCTATCAGTGAAGAAATAAAAAAATCTTACGGTGAAAAGTATGCGAAGTCAAGGCAGTTTGCAACTAAAACTGCTAATGCCCAGGAAGCTCATGAAGCCATTCGCCCCTCTTATATTGAGAATAAAGAAACGGATGGCGAGAACGATGAGCAAAGGCTCTATTCCCTCATATGGAAAAGAACTATAGCTTCTCAAATGAGTGATGCACAATTAGAGAAAACCACTGCCCGCATAGGAATTTCAACAGTCACAAATGAAGAGCTGGTTGCAAGTGGTGAAGTGTTGCTTTTTGATGGATTCTTAAAAGTTTATCTGGAATCTTCTGATGAAGAAGGCGCTGATGATGGAGCATCATCCATGTTGCCTCCATTACAAATAAAGCAGGTTTTGGATTTTATAGAGATGAGCGCCACTGAGAGATTTACCCGGCCGCCTGCACGCTATGCAGAAGCCAGCCTGGTTAAAAAACTGGAGGAGCTCGGAATAGGCAGGCCATCTACGTATGCACCTACTATAAGCACTATTCAGAAAAGAGGGTACGTTGAAAAAAAAGATAAAGAAGGGGTGAGACGTGAGTACCGTGTGCTCTCACTTAAAAATGACCAGGTCTCTAAAGTAAAGCAGAGTGAAACATCCGGTACTGAAAAATCAAAATTATTTCCAACAGATGTGGGAATGCTTGTGAATGATTTTCTTCTTGAGCATTTCCCTTCCGTAATGGATTATAATTTTACAGCAGAGATTGAAAAGGAATTTGACGATATTTCGAATGGAATGAAGATGTGGCAGGAGATGATCGATGATTTTTATCAGCCCTTTCATAAAAATGTAAAATCTACTATGGAAAATGCGCAACGGGTTACAGGCGAACGGGAATTAGGTACCGATCCGAAAAGCGGCCGTAAGGTAATTGTACGCATGGGCCGGTATGGACCCATGGTACAGATCGGAGCTACAAATGATGAAGAAAAGCCAAAGTATGCTAAGCTGCGAAGCGGGATGAGCCTGGAAAGCATTACCCTTCCCGAGGCACTCGATCTGTTTCAACTGCCAAGGACAATAGGTGAGCATGAAGGCACAGAGGTTGTAGCAAATGAAGGCCGATTCGGTCCGTACGTACTTCATAACAAAAAGTTTTACTCTTTAAAAAAGGACCAGGATCCGATGACTATAACCATAGAGGAAGCCATTCCTCTTATCCAGGCAAAGGCATCTAATTTAATTAAGGAATTTAAAGAGAGCGGCGTGCAGATTTTAGAGGGAAAATACGGGCCTTATATAAAGAGCGGAAAGTTAAATGCAAAGGCTCCTGCGGGCAAGGAACCAAAGAATTTAACACTGGATGAATGCATGGAAGCTCTGGAAAAAGCTAAGGATGCTCCGAAGAGAGGGTTTACGAAATTTAAAAAAAGGAGTTAGTCGTTTGAGAATACTGAGCATTTATTTTATTTGAAAACTTTTTTGGGAGAAATAAAATAATAAACTTGAAGGAAAAGGTACCAAAAAGTGAATTAAGTGCACTCATTACACTGCTTGACGATCCGGATGAGGAAATTTATCGCCACGTAACCGATCGCATCATTTCATTTGGCACCTACGTGATTCCAACCCTGGAGGATGCGTGGGAAAAAACATTCGACCCCAACCTCCATTACCGTCTTGAAGAATTGATTCATTTAATACAATTTGAGACGCTGCTGCGGGATATTACAAAATGGTCAAAAAAAAAGAAGCCCGATTTATTGCAGGGAGCCTTGCTTGTTTCCAAATACCAGTACCCGGATGTTAATGTTTCAAAAATCCAAAAGCAGATCGACCGGCTCATGCAGGATATCTGGCTGGAAATGAATTATCATCTCACCCCCCTGGAGCAGGTGAATGTCTTTAATCATGTAGTCTACACATTGAATCGTTTTGGCGGGAATACCAGCAACATTCACGATCCGCAAAACAACTATATAAACGTGCTGCTCGATTCCAAAAAAGGAAACCCGGTTTCACTTGGAATTTTATACCTGGTTCTTGCAGAAAAGATAAAGATGCCTGTATATGGTGTCAATCTACCGCAGCACTTTGTATTGTCGTTTCACAAAGACCTCATTGACCCCGATGATTCTGAGCAGAAAATAAAAAGCGGCATTCTATTTTATATCAATCCGTTTAACAAAGGGATTATTTTCTCTCGTGATGATATTACACTGTATTTAAAAAAGCTCATCGTTGCCGCAAAGGCTGCACATTATGTCCCTTGTTCTAATAAGGAAATTATTGTAACCCTTATTAATTCATTGATCCATTCCTACGAATTAGCAGGACTGGCGGAAAAAGTGAGGGAACTGGGAAGGCTGAAGGAAGTGCTTACATAACTAAAAAAGAAGTCTTTGCTGTTTTATTCCATCACAACTTTTTTTGTATCACCTGGTTATTGTTTTAATTAGCAGAAAATAAATCCGTAAGCCAATTTTGCTGTCACGAATTTGCGCAGCTACAGCATTGTCGAATTAAAAACATTACTTTTTATATCTCATTTTCTTAGAAGAAAGTAATCAAAGAATCGCGATTGCTGAATGGCTCCGCCCAGCAATCGCAGGCTCGCGCCCAACATTTTTCTGCCGTAGCTTCTTCCGTTGAGCCTGTAGCGTTGGCGATGAAGCTGCAGTATCAGAACTTCACGTTTAAAAAGTTTCTACAGCTAGGCCATGTCATAGAAATCAACGGCAAAAAAAATTAAGTTAGGATTTAATGAATTTTGTCGAATAATAGCGATAATAGTCAAAAAATTGAACAAGATAAATTCCTGGTGAGAATTCTGAAACATCAATTTCAGTTTTTTTATCACTTGTTAATAACGATTTGACCAACTTTCCCTTGGAGTTATAAATTTGACATCTTGCTATATACACAGGAAGGTCTATATGCAACGTTTCTGTAGTTGGATTTGGATACACATTAGGAGAATCATTTTTTTGAATTATCGAGATTCCCAGAGGAATATGCATCTCAGAAAAAATGAGTGAAAAATCTGTTCCTAAATAACTTTGAGGACCCTGCGTATCACCAACAAAAGTAAAGCTGTCAATAAAAAAACCATTTGGACAACAACCTATGGGATCTTCAGGAAC
The DNA here is from genome assembly GCA_013816805.1 of Chitinophagales bacterium. NCBI lineage: Bacteria > Pseudomonadati > Bacteroidota > Chitinophagia > Chitinophagales > Chitinophagales bacterium. The sequence continues at coordinate 60,025 of JACDDS010000003.1, forward strand.
AAAAACTAAGGGATAACTACTAGGGCAGTTATTATAATGGGGATCAAAATCACCGCAACGAACATCAATTTGAAACAAAGGATATGGCAACCTATCAGTGACCGGTATAGTCAATAATATAGAATCGTAAAAAAGATTTTTGTCCCATTTGATTGTCAATGGTAACCGAGCATAGATAGGCGAAATACCACCTGCTGGTAAACCACTTACCACTCTTACCTTTTGAGCTAAAGTGCGATTTTTATAAAAAAACATATTAAAAACTGATGTGTCGACAGGTTTTAGAACTTCACCATAAATAGTATCGCGGCCGTTTCCATAATCAAAATTATCGGCCCCTGGTTGATAACAATAATAGATGGTGTCCTTGAAGCCATCACCATCCTCAAACCAGAAAGGAAATACCCAAGCTGGTTGTATTTGAGCATCAGGTACCGCGTAAACCTGAGCTAATAAATTTTTCACAAGAAATATAAAAGAGAATAGGAAAATTGTGTTTTTCATATCTTAAATTTTGTTGAAAATACACATGCATTTTCTGCATATAGAAATCAACGGCAAAAAATACGAGTTAAAGAAATTTTTTCATAAGGTTAGGTTTATATTGATAAGATAAGGACTAGATGAGTAAGTGTATTTCACTGGTAAACCACCTTTCTGCTGTATTGCTGATTGCAGGTTTTCAGGCGGATGAAATAAATGCCTTTTGGAATAGCAACATCAAAGGTGATTAATGTGTTGAGCATTCCATCATTTATTACAGCTTGCTTGATTAATACCAGCTGACCGAGGCTGTTGAACACCTGTATGGTTGCCTGATCAGTGCTGGTGATGTAGGTGGTTAGAAGGTGGAGTTGAAAGGTGCCGGTGGTGATGGTGGGGGAAATAGTGAATTCAGCTGGTAAATCCTCTTCTTGATTTAAACGTCTTGTCAGGTTCTCATCAATTGAAAGATCATTCGGTTTTAATCTAACAATCCAGTAGTCCGGTAATCCCTGTGTGGTGGTATGGTAACCAGTAACATCACCATCGTTGGAACTGGTACTGCCTGCAACTATTAATCCTCCGTACTTATCCTGTTCAACATCATAAGCATATTCGTAAGCACCACCACCTAAACAACTTTGTGACTGCAATTGAAGAGATGAATCAAGGCTTACTATCCAAAAGTCAGTGGGATTGGTAATTTTTGACGTATGCAAACCGATGACGTCACCATCTTCAGAAAAAGAATACCCTCCCACTACAATTCCACCGTGACGGGTAGCGGTTGAGCAATAAGCCAAATCGTCTCCTGATCCACCTAATGAAACTTGTTGCAGCAAATTACCACTGCCATCTATTTTAATGACCCAGTAATCATATCCGCCATAATTGACTGAAACATCGCCATCGTTGGAGGTTGAATAGCCAGAAACTACAAATTCTCCGGTTTTAATTTGAGCTACAGAAGTAGGATAATCAATACCCTTTCCACCATAAGATTTTTCCCAAATAATATTTCCAGATATATCGAGTCGTACAACCCAATAGTCCAATTCTGGATCTTTTGTGGAACCATGATGCCCTGTAACCTGGCCATCACTAGAATTTGAATAAGCAACAAATATATATCCGCCTTTATCGAGTTCTTTAATAGATAAAGTACCGTCAGACTCACTTCCTCCATAAGATTTTTCCCATTGTATTTTTCCAGCAAAGTCTAACTTAACAATCCAACCATCCGAATTACCATGGTTTCCTGTAATGTCGCCATTTGAGGAAGCGGAACTGCCAACCGCAATATAACCTCCGTCTGAAGTTTGGTATACCTTATACAGAACCTCTTCCCCAGTTCCTCCAAAACAATGCTCCCATTCAAGTGTACCTAACGAATCGATTTTTACAATCCAGTAATCGTGTAAAATACTCGACTTATCTCCATGGTAACCGGTAACGTCTCCATTATTATGGGTGTTGGAATAGCCACTAATAATATAACCTCCATCGGCACACTGGCGAATCGACTGAGCATTATCATCACCTGTGCCTCCGTAGCTTTTTTCCCAATTAATGTGTCCATTACTGGTGAGCTTCACAATCCAGTAGTCATTTCCACCATGATTTCCTGTTACATCGCCATCGTTACTGCTTGCAAAGCCTGCAACAATATAACCACCGTCATTTGTACGGGTGGCAGATTTTGCTGCATCCTCAGTATAGCCACCTAAGGCATTCTGCCATTTAATGGCAAAGCTTTGAGCGTGTGACGTAAAAATCGATGCTGCAAAAAGAGTTAACGGGAGTAATAATAATTTTTTCATAAGGTGGATTTGTATTGGTAAGATACTGATTAACTGTTCAATGCACTTCACTGGTAAACCACCTTTCCGCTGTATTGCTGATTGCCTGTTTTCAGACGGATGAAATAAATTCCTTTTGGAACAGCAGCATCAAGGGTAATTGCCATGTTGAGCATTCCATCATTTACTACAACCTGCTTGCTTAGTACCAGCTGGCCGATGCTGTTGAACACCTGGATGGTTGCCTGATCGGTGTTGGTGTTTGTGGTTTGAAGATTGAGTTGAAAGGTACCCGTGGTGATGGTGGGGGAAATGGACAGAAAACTTTCTGTATTGCTTAAAGTTTTTCCTGCGCTAAAAATCATTTTATTTTCTACTAAAACATTAGAATCTATTACTGAAGGTTCCAGGCGAACCACCCAAAAATCATCCTGGCCACGATTTTTAGTTACATCGCCATCCGAAGAAGTTGTTCCGCCGCATACAACAAAACCGCCATCAAAGGTCTGCTGAATACAGGTAGCTTCTTCATAATCGCTACCTCCTAGTGTAATGCTTTGCTCAATAGTACCACGGTTATTAAGCTTTACCACCCAGATGTCATCCTTCCCATGTAAATCGTTTACCTGTCCGTCGTCACTATACGTAGATATTGCAACAATGTAACCCCCATCACGAACTTGCTTTACTGAATTTCCTTTATCATCTTTGGATCCACCTAAATTTTTTTGCCATTGTAGGTTACCTACACTATCGAGTTTCGTAATCCACGCATCCTTTTCACCTTTATTATTACCAATGTCCCCTCCTATGGAATTACTAAATCCTGCCACTATAAATCCCCCATCTAAAGTAGGCTCGGCATCATAAGCAACGTCCTCATTTGCTCCTCCTAAAGCGTTTTCCCACAATAATTTCCCGCTCGAATCAATCCTTAAAACCCATTCATCAGTGTAATTGTTTGAAGTATTATGATGATCGAGAACATCTCCATCTAAAGAAGCTGTAACTCCCGAAATAATATATCCATTACTAAATGCTGTTTGTATTGAATAACCAACTTCACTAAAGGTACCTCCATAGCATCTTTGCCATTGAATATTTCCACTTGAATCAACTTTAACGATCCAAATGTCATCTTCTCCATTATTTCCTGTTACATCACCGTCAACTGATGATGTTGAGCCTGCAAAAGTATATCCTCCATCATTCGTATTGACTATCCCATAGGCAATATCTATAGAAGAACCGCCATATGTCTTTGACCATATTATATTTCCTTCAAAATCTAATTTACAAAGCCACGCATCCCAAGATCCATGGTTTTCATGTATATCTCCATCATTTGAAATACTATAGCCGCATGCAATGTATCCACCGGTTGCAAGGGGTTTGATTGAAGTAATTTCATCATAATCTGATCCGCCTAGCGCTTTTTGCCATATTAACTTTCCTCTTTTAGTAGTTCTAATAACCCATGCATCATCGCCTCCATGATAACCAGAAACCTGTTTGTCTTTTGAAGCAGTATAGCCGCAGACGATAAAGCCGCTGTCAGAAGTTTGCTCGATACGATTTGCAACCTCGGTTTTTGAGCCACCATAAGTTTTCTGCCATTTTATTTTGAAATTTTGTTGTGCATTACAAAACGAGGCTTTAAAAAATAAGAGTATCAAAAGAAGGTAGATTGATTTCATAAGTAGGTTTTTAATAAAGATGATTGTAATGGTAAGATAAAGATTAGAACGTTGACGTAGCTTCTTCCTGTGGCTATGAATATACCGTTACCATTTCAGCCTTTATAATTGAATATCGCAACTCGCTATTTTCAATTACGGATTATCGCAACTCTCTAAATTGGTTAATGAATAATCAGATTCAATACTTCGGTTCTTAAGTTCTTCCCAATATTTTTATATTAGAGAAAAAATCCGTCATGGTTCGTCTATCCATTTTCTTTTCGGTGGTTATTTTGATTATATCAGCCTGTAAACAGGATAGGACTGCGGAATATAAGACTGCGGTTTCCAATCAAAACTGCTGCAACTATTTTGAGCTGCCCGATTCGCTTTCTAAGAATGCAAATGTCCGCATGATCACAATAGATGGAAAATATAAAGTATGGACAAAGCAGTTTGGCAATGGCCCTATTAAAGTATTGCTTTTACATGGAGGCCCGGCTATGACACATGAATATATGGAGTGCTTTGAAAGCTTTTTCCCGAAGGCTGGCATTGAATTTTTTGAATACGATCAATTGGGATCCTATTATTCCGATCAGCCGGATGACAGCAGCTTGTGGACCACTGAAAGGTTTGTAGAAGAGGTAGAACAGGTAAGAAAAGCACTTGGTCTTGACAACACTAATTTTTATCTGCTGGGAAATTCATGGGGAGGCATACTTGCAATGGAATATGCATTAAAATATCAGAATAATCTGAAAGGGTTGATCGTATCAAATATGACTGCAAGCATTCCGAGATACGAGCAATACAATACCACTCTCAGAAGCCAGATGAGAAAACCATTGCTCGATTCATTGGAATCTTTCGAAAGAAAGGGCGACGTTAATAACCCTGCTTATACCAGCCTGGTAGAAACCAATTATTACAATGAGCACATCTGCCGGATAGTACCGTGGCCGGATCCGGTGCAGCGCAGCTTTAAGCATGTGAACTCTGTGATCTATGTGATGATGCAGGGACCCAGCGAATTTAAAACCGGTGGCCGCTTATTGCACTGGGATCGCTGGAACGATCTGAAGAATATCCATGTGCCTACGCTGATGATCGGTGGAAAATACGATACCATGAATCCTGCTGATATGGAAGCGCAAAGTAAGCTGGTTCAGCATGGGAGATATTTATATTGTCCTAACGGAAGTCACCTTTCCATGTGGGATGACCAGGAGCATTACTATCCTGGCATTATTCAGTTTTTAAATGACGTGCAAAGCGGTAATTTTAAGTAGCAGATATTATCACAGTAAATGTGAATATGCCAATCAGGGGTTTGAGATTTGTCTCCTTTTCAGCACCTGGTAATCGAGGTAATAAATAAATTTAACAGAAACGCCATTGGTTTGCGGGGTGCTGAAGGTCTTAGTGAAATTGTTATAATAATTATCTGCTCCTTTATCATCTGATTGGAAAATATTGTTTTTCCAGATCACATTTAAAAAGCTTCCGGGTGCACATTCCCAGGCAAATACAGCATCGATATTGAATACATTAAAATTAATGTCGTAGTCACCTGTAAAATCGGTAGTCCCTAATGAGCCGTTTTCATTTAAATGATAAAACTTTGTCCAGTTTACACGGCTCCAGTAATAGCGTGCCCTGAATGTAAATATCATTTTAGGATTAAAGGCATAATCGGCAGAGAGGGTGTTGGAGACAGTTGATGTGTTCCGTGCACCAAAAATAATGTTGCTGTTGTCCATATCTACATAACTCTTGGTACCCAGATCCCGGCTTACATACAATGAATAAGAAAGCTGAACATGATCGTTAAGGGTCCATTTAGGATTCAATGAGAGATCCACAAAGGGGTTATCAGGCCCTGCGCCATCACCATATCCAAGATTTCCATTTAAGGACAATTTTTTCCTGTAATCGGTTCCTAAAAAGAAATTCAGATAAGCATATGGATTCGAATAATACCTTCTTCCGGCCACGCGCGGCTCGTAATAGTCATAATACCAGAATGGCTTGGTATAGATGGAAATTTGAGCCTGGTAAAAATTTTTAAACTGGCAAGAGAATCCGCTGTTTCCTTCCCATTCCTGGTACTGCAAAGGCACTACCTGTGTTTTGAAATTTATGCTCGTCCAGAAATTAATGCTGCTAAAATGCCCTTTTTTCAATTCCTGGTTATAGTAGTTGAAGCCTGCGCCATTAGTCATCTGGTTACTGTAGTATAGAATGCCCAGGTCGTTTTGATTATAGTTTGGAGTTATCACTTCATGCCATACCCATTCTGTAAACTTGCCTTTAATGTCATTCAGGTTTACATTATAATATCCTCCATTGGTATTTCCATTTGCACCATCGAAGCGGGCGCTGAAATTTGCAAACCCTGCTAACTTCCAGGCATTTTCTTTATCCCGAAAGTCGAAGTGGCTGGATGTAACATTGGCATCAGGTGCCGATCCGCTCCGCCATACATTGGTGTTTTCCAGGCTTATTTTTGAATTATGTTTTAAAGATTGATCCAAAACAAATACATTATAATTTGTTACTGTGGCGGTTTGAATTTTCCGGGTTGTACCTGTTTCATCATTCTTTATTTCAGCATAAGAGGGCCGGGAAACAGCATTTAGTATTCCAATGCCAAGGCCATCATCAGTTCTCCCCGAAAACTTGGTTGCATTATATAGTTTTGAATCAGATGGATTTTTTATTATTGTTTCATTGTCCTGTGCCAGGTTAAATACATCAAAACGGTATATAGGTTGTCCGCCAATTCTTCTCGAATAAAATACCTGGGGTGAATTATTATTACCGTTTACATTATCCTGGTTAAACAATTCGGTTCCTTCAGTAAAGAAAGGTCGCTTTTCATTGAATTTAGTTTCGAAGGGCGAAATATTGAGCACTATATTATCACTTTGCACCTGGCCGAAATCAGGTATTAAAGTGGCATCGAGTGTAAAGCTTTCGTTGATACCGTATTTAACATCGACACCTCCGCCAAATAATTTATCGGTTACGTATTCCGGGGGATCATAGCTTGTGGGTGAAACCTGGAATCCCGCCGTTAAATATGGAGAAAAGGATAGCCGTAAAGGCGGATGAATATTTTCGAGACCAATTAACTTTCCCCATTGATTTATGCGGCCTGCCACTTTAGGATCAATCGGGCTCCAGGTGCTTAGTTCCCCATTACGTATAATTTCCCGTCCAAATTGAATACCCCAGTTCTGTAAAGACTTTGATGGAAACCGAATTGCAGAATAAGGAATTTTTATTTCACAAACCCATCCGTCTTTTTTAATAGAAACTGCACTTTGCCATACTGCATCCCAACTATCGTCATGGTCATTGGAAGGGGATCCTTTTTCATCATACTGAACACCTGCAGCCGTCACTAAAAACCGATATCCGTTTATGCCATCGTCATAGGTATCAAAGCCCACTACAAAATGATCTGCCAATGCATCTGCATTATCGCGTTGAGATAATTGATGCTTAATTTTACCGGGTGTTGAATCGTACATATAAGAGCCAATATAAATGGCCACATCATCATATATTATTTTGGTCTCAGTTCGCTGACTTGCTGACTTGCCATACTCTGGTGTTGCTGTAATAAAATTGGAAGCTATAGGCACATTTTGCCAGCAGACTTCATCTAAAGCACCATCAATCTTAGGGGGAGAATTTACTCTGGTAGCTTCGATAGTAGGTTTTTGTCCAAAAACAGCTGTGATTTCAATAAAAAATAAAAGGATAATGGTAAAGGTAACTTTCATGGTTACTGAACGGCAAGATAGGAAATCAAGTATTGAATTATTTTAATAAAAGAAACTAAGTCGTCTGTAAAAAAATTGTATGGAAAGGTCAATTAAAAATTTTTTAGACCAAAAAGAACTGCATATAGACAAATAAATTTTATTTGAATCCTTTAAAAATTTTCGGGGATTATTAAGATACTAATAGAATAGTTGACAGAAATATTAAAAAGAAGTTTTTAGCTCCAATGTTTTTATTCTATAAGATAGTTTTTTTTCATCCTTAAATTATTGGATGCTATTTCCACTGCTACTATTACAATGAAAAGGAGCACAATGGAAAAAATCCACCCGGTTATCAATTGTTTAATAAGAGAACTCTCTCTTTCTTCCACAATACGAAGCGATCTTCCTGCAACAACAAATCCGTTGAATGCTCCCTGGACATGCAGGATTTCAAGAGCGCTTCTTACTTCCTTACGTGGTTGCCAGGTAATCCTGTCTTCAGCATTTTGTTTAGTGTAATCCAGGACACCATCAGGCATTGTTGGAATTTTTCCATCGAGCACACCATCTGATGCAATACTTTTTCCAGTCTCATCGAATAGGATCAGATATGGGTTTAAGCTTTGTGAAATTTCAGTCATTTTCGCCGAAACCAGAGTTTGCGGTTTAGCGCCATTTTTAAGTGCAAATGCTGCATCTTCTGCCATTTGTATTTGAGGGTCATTGGCATTGCTCCTGTAAGTCTGTTGAACGGTTACGTAGATAAGCAAACATACTGCTGAGATAATAGCTGCTGTCGGTATCCAAAACTTTAAAACAGGGATTATGGTTTTCATGATGAACGGGTTTAAGTTTATATTTTATTTTTCAAGATGAGTCTATAGTTTTCCATACAGAAATTAGCCTTAAATGCGTTCGACCGTTTCTGATCCGGTATTAGGAGTATTCAGGATGTTTATTAATGATCTCTTTTTTAAAAGCGGTAGTTGAATGGGTTTCTCATATTTCATAGTTATTTGTCATTGAGAGTACTTTGAAATACAAAGTAAGATAAAAATATTCAGAAAAAAAAACAATTATCATAAAAATCTATATTAGAGTGTTTAGAGTTTTAACGGTAAGCAGCTATTGATAGAAATGATGGCTGCAATTTATCAGATTATTTAAGCCTGATATCCGTTATAGGCTTTCCTGTGCAGCCACTTGGAAAAGCAATATTGAGCCAGTTGGAAACGGTAGGAGCAATATCTGAAATTACTACCGACGCGGCAGAGCTTCCATGCGGAACCTTCCAACCATAAAAAATTAATGGCACATGGTTGTCATAAGAATAGATGGTACCGTGAGAACTGCCTTTCATGGAAGTCCAGTCTACCCATCCCGGTGAAACCGAAAATAAAATATCACCCGAACGGCCATGCTGGTATCCATTCATGATCAGTTGCTCCACATAATCTGAGCAATCATTTAAGATCGGATATTCGGGAACTGTAACACACAGCACCTCTTTTTTATTTAGTAAATATTCCTTCACCTTAACAGCTATTTCTTCGCAGGATTTTTTACTTTCTGCGATAAAATCATAATCCAGATACACCTGCTGAACAGTTACATCTGAAACCCAACTTCCGCGGCCATAAAAATTCGATATATAATTATTGATAGAATCTTTCCACTGATCAGACTGGACCAGCCCGCCTTCCAACTTATTATCTTCTGCAAATTGAGGATTAATGGCTACGCCATGATCAGCTGTAAGAAAAATTAATACATTGTTCAAGCCAACATACGAATCAAGAAATTTAAAAAGATCCTGCAGGTCTCTGTCAAGACGCAGGTAGCAATCTTCCGTTTCCAGTGAATTAGGTCCGAATTTATGGCCTATCAAGTCAGTAGAAGAAAAGCTGATACACAAAAAATCAGTAGCATTTTGTTTTCCCAATTGCTCACTTTTAATGGCGTTTATAGCAATATCCTTTGTCATGGTATTAGCAAATGGAGTGAATGGCAAAATGCTGTAGTCATGCTTGCCTAAATGATGGGGAAAGATGGGCAGTGTTTCATTAGAGAGAGGATCTTCATATATAACAGAATCACCGGTACATTGTTTATATCTATCACGCTGCAACAATAAGCCCCAGGTTTGATTGAGATATTGGTTAGTTCCATCACGCCTGTTATAATCACTAAGCCAATCCGGTAAACTTTTTTTATACCAGGTGCTGGTAATCCATTTCCCTGTCTTTGCATCGTACCAGTAAGCACCATCTGCCATATGGCCTGCTGGCATTATAGCTGCACGATCTTTAAGCGCTATTCCAATTACCCGCGATTGTTTGCTGGCTAACTTCAATTCATCAGTCATGGTAGAAGATCTTAACAAATACGGAGACATAGATTGAGTTTGTATCTCTAAGCCAGTTGTAAATGTTCCCGAGTCCGAAGCGCAATAGATTTCTTTTTTGCTTAAGCGGTCGTACCAGATATTATCCACAATTCCATGTATGGATGGAGTAGCTCCGGTATAAATAGTGCTATGGCCAGGGCCTGTTGTTGTAAGGAAATAATTATACCGGGCATCCTGGCATAAAAAACCATCATTCACCAGCCTTTTAAAACCACCATCACTGTACAAATCCCAGAAACGGAATAAAAAATCATAGCGCATTTGATCCACCACAATACCCACCACTAATTTTGGTTTTGCAGGGATGGAAGAGGATGATTTTTGCGCGAAAGCAGGACTGCTGATAAGAAACATCCCAATAAACAGTAATAGCTTTTTCATTTGCGGGTATATTATTCTTTTTTTTCAGCTGATTCTTCAGATGCTATTTACTGAAAGAAGAACAAATATCAGAGAAGATTTTTTATATGAAAGAACTAAATGGCTTGAAACGAAATCAAAATCCGAACTTCTGATCAGTTTTAATTATAACCTTCGTGAATTCCGGCACAAAATTATCTTTACTTAATTATTCAAAATACCGGGCACTAACCGGTTGTAGCTATAGCAATTAACCATGTTTTTATGCTGAAAAATCTTTTCCTCTTTTTGCCTGCCATACTTATTCTGTGTTGTGAATCCTTTACGATTACAAATAGAAGCGTAAAAAAACCTGTTTTGCAGAAAGATTATTTAGTATTTCAAGATAGCGCTCTCCAGTCCGGGGCATTAGCAAATACCACAGCGAGTGGAATTACCATAACGGTAAATTCCTCGGCTTCAGGGTCGGTGAACAACTATATTTTTGGAATGATGACGGAGAATTACCTGGAGAAATGGAATACACATGAAGCGCAATTTGTAAAACTTGTCAATAATTTAGGCATTACCCATTTTCAATATCCGGGAGGGAGTATCAGTTACTGGTGGCATTATGATCCCAATGGAGCAGGCTATGGAATAAAAGAGAGTGAATACACAGGGTTTCGCCATGGTAAGAGTGGTGCGGCGAATGAAAATTTTCTGAATAAGTTTATTGATATGTGTAAAGCAACAAATGCAAACGCCATATTCGTAGCAAATTTTCTTACCGGAAATCCTGATGAGCTGGACGGAGCTATTGACCAGACTCAGCGCAGTGGAGTAAAAGTGGTTGAGGTAATTTTAGGTGTTGAATTGCATATTCCTGCTGTGCAGGATAAAATATCGCTGCAACAATATTTAGATCGGGCTCAAAAATATATTGCCATGCTGCGCAGTAAATATCCTTCGATAAAAATTTATGCGGACGGTGCACCTGTGCATAGAGCAGCGAATAATCAATATTTTCAGCAGTGGAATAGTGCTGTTTCAAAGTTGCAGGGAATTGATGGTATGGTTCAATATCAGTGGTGGTGGCCTTCTTACGGAGGTGTATCACAACAAGATCAGTTCAGCCATGGGCTGGATGATTTGAAGAGCTTTATGTCGCAGCTGGATAATGTGAACGCCGCCTTAGGAAGCTATTCCAACCACTGGGTAATTGATCAATGGGGTATTAAGGAAGAGGCAAAACCGGTATATGGCGGAACCATGTTACAGATGCTGCATTTGGTTTGGTATCCTTTGTATGTTACAGACTATAATTATCACCATCCGGGATTCTATCAAACCGTAGAGTACATGAAGCTTGGCAGCAATTACGTTCAGGACCTAATAAAGCTGAATAATAATAAAAATCAGGGAGCAGGATATCATCTGAATCCTGCCTATTATGCGGTGAAATTTGCATCAGTAATTAAAGATTCAAAATATGCTCCGGCAACAGTAAATGGCTCAAAAGATATAAAAGCATATTATTTTGAAAAAAATAACAGGAAGTACCTGTTCGTAATTAATCTAACTGCTGATGCTGCAAATTTACCAGGGGTAACGGTGAATGGGAATTTATTAAATGCAACACTGGTACAGGCTTATTGGTCAGACAAGTTATCAAGTGATGTTTCAGGCATTAATTCAAGTACCGGAGGAAGCCTGATTAATCCCTATTCAGTTTCTTACTATGAACTGAAATAAGAATATAGCAAAGTCTGTAATTGGCAGAGGTGCGCTATGTGAAAGGATGGAGGTTTTTACATCACGGCCAAATAGTTGCACCATAATTCCTGCTATTTCTCCAACACTTCATCAACCAAAATTCTGCCGCAATGCTCACAAACCAGAATTTTTTTATGCTGACGAATTTCCATTTGTGTCTGAGGAGGAATGGCATTGAAACATCCGCCACATGAATTACGCTGAACAGTAACTACCGCTAGTCCATTCTTATAAGAAGTGCGGATACGATTGTATGCATGAAACAACCGGTCTTCAATTTTTGACTGTTGCTCCTTTGATTTCTTCAATAAAGATTTTTCTTCAATGTCCGTATCTTCTACAATACGCTCCAGCTCATTCTTTTTGTTTTTTAATTCCTTCTCTTTATCCTTTATATTTTTTTCAGAAATTTCAAGCAGTTCCTTTTTCTGATCCATTTCATCCATTGCTTCACGAATCCTCTTTTCTGCTAACTGAATATCGAGCTTTTGCAATTCAATTTCCTTGCTCAGAGCATCGAATTCACGGTTATTCTTTACGTTATTTTGTTGTTTCTGATATTTTTTGATAAGAGTTTCAGATTCTTTAATGCTGTTCTTACGAGTAGCTATCGCATCATCCATTTGCTTTAATTCATCTTCTATTTTCCCAATGCGTGTTTTTAGACCGGTTAATTCATCCTCAAGATCCTTCACTTCCATAGGAAGTTCACCCTTAAGAATTTGAATATGATCAATTTTAGAATCTACTTTCTGAAGTTTATAAAGCGCTCTTAACTTTTCTTCAATGGTACTGTCAGTAGCTCTGGGAGCTTCTTTTACTTTGGTCATTAGTAATATTTTATGGGATTTGTGTTAACGGACGTTATACGAAACGCAAAATTAGGAAAATTTTGCCGTAAAACATCTGCAAATATCTCTTGTGTAAATTGCTCGCTCTCATAATGACCTATGTCAGCGATAATTATTTTGTTTTCCGCATCAAAAAACTGATGGTATTTAAAATCAGCAGTAATAAAAATATCAGCATTGTTTGCAATAGCGTGTTTTAGTAAAAAACTGCCGGCACCTCCACACACAGCAACCCGTGATATGGTGCCTTGAATATTAATCCGCTTAACCGGAGCAGTATGGCGGATTATTTTCAGGTCCATTTTTTCTTTAAGAAATGCTAAAAAATCCACGAATTCCATCTCCTTTTCTAATACTCCAACCATTCCTGCGCCTGCATGTTCCCATTCATTACCTAAAATCACCAGATCATAAGCCACCTCTTCGTAGGGATGCGATTGTTTTAGTGCAGCCACTACATTCTTTGTTAACCATTCTGGGAAAACCACTTCAATTTTTGTTTCCATTTCCCGGTGACGAATTCCTTTTTCACCTGCGAACGGATCGGTACGCTCATTTCCTCTAAAACTTCCATATCCTTCCATGTTAAAACTGCATTCATCATAGTTACCTATGCTACCCGCCCCAGCCTGGAATAAAGCGTCTCTAACCGCTGAAGCATAATTTTCGGGTACAAAAGTGAACAGCTTTACCAATTGATTTTTTAGAGGAAGAAGTATTTGTGTACTATGCAGGCCTAACCGTTCACAGATTCTAGCATTTACGCCATTCCTCATATTATCGAGGTTGGTATGCGCAGCATAAATGGCAATTTTATTTTCGATTGCCTTTATGATAACGCGCTCGATGTATGAGGTGCCGGTAATCTTCTTTAATCCCGAAAATATTATTGGATGGTGAGCAATTACCAGGTTACATTGTGCAGCGATTGCTTCATCCATAACCTCTTCGGTGCAATCAAGGCATAGTAAAGCTGAAGAAATTTCTGAATCCGGACTTCCTGCGATAAGGCCAGCATTATCGTAGCTTTCCTGCAATGCAGGCGGAGCAAACTTTTCCAGGCAAGTTATAATTTCCTTAAGTTTCACTGCTATCAATTTTAAAGTAAATTTTGCAGAACGGATTGAGTTTTTTTGGCATAAGAAGATACTATATTAAACACTAATTTCTCGTCATTCAACAAGATTATTTCACTTGTAAACCTTTATGAATTTATTAGCCCGCATACTGCTATCTCCCTTTGCTTTGTTGTATGGCACAGGAGTTTGGTGTTATAATAAATTATTTGACTGGAATATCCGGAAAAGTGTCTCATTTGATTTACCTGTTATTTCCGTCGGAAATCTTTCAGCAGGAGGCAGCGGAAAAACCCCGCATGTTGAATATTTAGTTGGGTTATTGCTTAACCACTATGAAGTCGGAGTTCTGAGCCGTGGATACAAAAGAAGAACGAAGGGATTTCTATTGGCAGAAAAAAATTCTTTACCGCAGGATGTGGGTGATGAACCATTACAAATTAAACTGAAGTATCCGGAAGCCATTGTAGCTGTTTGTGAAGAACGCGTAACCGGTATATCGAATATGCTTTCTGTTTTTCAGGATCTGCAGATTATTATTCTCGATGATGCTTTTCAGCACAGGCAGGTAAAGTCTTTTTTATCCATCTTATTGACGCCATATTCAAAACCGTATAATGAAGATCATTTACTTCCTTTAGGCAGATTGCGGGAATTTAAAAAAGGTGCGGACCGCGCAGACATTATCGTAGTCACAAAATGCCCTTTAAATCTGCCGCTGGAAAAAAAAGAAAATTGTAAAAAGGATTTACAAATTAAGGAACACCAAAAATTATTTTTCTCCACCTATAAATACGGCACACCATATAAACTTTTTAATCCAGCAGAAAAGCTTCAGCCGGAACAGATAGATTTGGTACTGTTGTTTTGCGGTATAGCAGGTACAGAATTTTTGGTAGCCGAGCTTCAAACGAAATTTAAGGAAGTAATATTAATTCGCTTTCCGGACCATCATCAGTATACGTACAGCGATTTGAAAAATATAGGAAAGCGATATCACTCTATTAGCTCTTTAAGCAAGATAATATTAACTACAGAGAAGGATTCCTCTCGTTTAATTAATTTTAAAGAGATGCTTTTAGATACTGGACTGTTAATATATTGCCAGCCAATAATGGTGCAACTGTCAGATGATGAAGAAAATGAATTCAATGACCTTATTTATTCCTCGGTAGCAAATTTTTTACCTGGACAGTATGAATAATTTGTTTACTCAATTACAGGAGGCGGTTGCTTATATACAGCAAAACACTGAAATAAAACCAGTATGCGGATTGGTCCTTGGTTCAGGTTTAGGAAATATTATTGATGAAATGGAAATTTCGGAAGCATTAAGCTACAGTGAAATTCCTCATTTTCCTGTCAGTACGGTAAAAGGGCATTCTGGAAAACTACTGTTTGGTGAATGGCATGGTCTGCCAATGGTGGTAATGCAGGGTAGGTTTCATTATTATGAGGGATATACCCTTGAGCAGGTAACCTTTCCCATCCGGGTGATTAAATTATTAGGTGCTGATATATTGCTTCTGACGAATGCTTCGGGAGGATTGAATCCGGAGATAAAAACGGGGGAATTAATGGTGGTAACAGATCATATTAATTTGAATTCAAATAATCCGCTAAGGGGAATCAACATAGACGAATTGGGTCCGCGTTTTCCTGATCAGCATGCTGTATACGATAAGGTATTACAGGATAAGGCAATTGAAATTGCCGTTTCCAACAAAATTATTTGCCATGCCGGAATTTACGTTGGCGTAACCGGACCAACCTTTGAATCACCTGCTGAATACAGGTATATGCGTATCATAGGAGGAGATGCGGTAGGAATGTCTACTGTTCCTGAAGCCATAGTTGCAAATCATGCGAACATGCGGGTTTTTTGTCTTTCAGTAATTTGTGATGAAGGCAATCCTGCAATGCCCACATCCGTTACTCATGATGAAGTAATAACAATTGCAAAAAGGGCAGAAGGGAAGATGGCAGTAATTCTTAAAAACCTCATTCAATCTATTTAAGTATTCTAATTGGGCTATCTCTTTTATATCAGCTTAAAATACTCAATTTGAATGGCGCACCAGATAAATTAATGTACGTTGGATATTGATAAGCGAATAAGAGAGAAAACCAGCAAATTTTTCAGGTTTTACCATTGTAAGCCTTTCCCGAATATTGCAGGCTCAGGAAAAGCAGTGTGCTATGTTCATGGTGCCTTCCTTTTTTTACTTACTTTTTTTAATACAAGCATCAGCTCAGCTCAGCATAAAAACACCGATACTACGGCTTACTATAATTCACAATGGACTAAATATAGTTTACTGAATAATCCGGATGAAGCAATTAATATCGATACCACGCTTACATACCTGTACAGATACAACCCGGCAGAGTTTCCCTTTGGCTTCATGCACCTTGGTAACTTGGGTGCTGCCGCAAGACAGTTATATTTTTTTACTCCGCTACATACTGATTTTGATATTGGTTTTCATCAATTTGATATTTATAGAAAAGAGGAAGGTGATATTAAATTTTTCGACACAAAGCGACCTTATACTTTAGTTAATTATCACCAGGGAAGTGCAAAAGAGATTAAGGGTCAGTTAATTCATGCTCAGAATATCATTCCGCAATGGAGTGCAGGATTAGAATTAAATGCATATAAATCGACCGGGCTTTACCATCATCAGCAAAATAATGGTGCAAATTTCAATTTCTCTACGCAGTATAGCTCTAAAAATAATTTCTATAAAATAATGGCAGCCTTCCTGCTTAATAACTTAAAATCACAGGAAAATGGAGGGGTAGCCACACCGGATGTTTTTAATGATTCTTTAATTATTGACAAGTCAATTGCAGATGTTTACCTGGATAGTGCCTATAATCGATGGAAAGACCTGTCAGTCGTGGTCCAGAATTCTTTTGGATTAGGTATATTAAACCATCAAATTAAAGATTCCACTATAGATAAAACTACAGAGAACCGCTTCCAGTTGTTTCATAAATTTTCATGGGAAAAACGAAGCTTTTTTTTTATTGATGACAAGATTGATAATGCGTTCTTTGAAAATATTTTCATCGATTCCATTAAAACAAGGGATACGCTTCGTTACAATCGCTCTCTGAATGAAATACGTTTTCGTATCCGTAATTCAGATTCAGTTTCGTGGCTAAAGAATTTTACGGGAGAGGTTTACTTTCAGCATGAGTTCTATTTTATCAATTCCAAATTACCTTCTGATCACTTTCAAAGTGGCATTTTAGGGGTAAGCTTAAATACAAGGCAGATCAATACTCTATCACGCAGCTTGCCTTTGACTTTTGCCGTTCAGGGAGAATATAATTTTATAGGCTACAATAAAGGAGATTATTTTGTAGATATCCAGGCGGGCTACCGTTTTAATAATAGTGCTGGTTTTGGATTTGAATTTTCTGATGGTCGAAATCATCCCTCGTATATACAGCAGCATTATTTATCCAACCATTTTCAATGGCTGAATGAGTTCGTTCCGGTAATTTCTTCATCTGCCTCCGTATATTTTACAGATATTAAATGGAACCTTGAGCTAGTGGCTAAAATTTACAGAACTCAGAATTATATTTCATGGAATAGTTGCGCTATACCTGTACAATTGAACAGCAGTTTTTCAGGTTATTCACTTTTTGTTCAAAAAAATATAAAGTGGGGTGTAATACATTTTGATAACGAATTGTTGTACCAGCAATTTAATAATGATACAATAATCTCGCTTCCTTGGTTTATTTCGCGGCACAGTCTTTATTATGAAGACAGGCTTTTTAAAGGTGCTTTATCTCTTAAAACCGGCCTTGATGTCCGGTATAATTCAAATTACTATGGTGCAGGTTATGAGCCTGCAACAGGTCAGTTTTATAATCAGCATATAAATTACTTAAGCTTTTACCCTGTTGCGGATTTATTTGCAGAAATAAAGATCAGATCAGTGCGTGCGTATTTGATGTTTCAGAATATTAATCAGGGTATATTAAGCAACGGATACTATTCTGCAATCCATTATCCAATGCCTGACCGTAGTTTTAAATTTGGAATCAGCTGGACATTCTGGAATTGATAAATATCCTCGCAGCGTATTAAAAATCTTCCATGTCAGATTCCCCTTCCAGCACACCCATATAAGTACATGTGGATGGTTGTTGCTTATTAATTACACGGAAGAGCAAGTAGTAAGATCCATCGAAATCAGCAGTAAAGAAAAAATTAATGATGTTTTTTTCGAGGCCGCTTACGTTGTATTCGTAATCTAGCTGGTCACCAAGTGCATCTTTAATTTCAATTGCAGTTGCATCCACATTGGGATCTGTAACGAGAAAAAATACATATTCAATACCACCGGTAAGCTCTAATTTTTTTCTGAATGTTTGTGTGGATGTTAAGCGGTCGCTCCATTCATGTTTTAATTCATACTCGCCGAAGCTGCGCGTGTCCTTCAACATTTCCAGCTGCTTTTCTGTTGCGGTGTTAATACATTTCATTTCTTTTTGCTGGGCATAAGCCGCATTGCAAAAACACAAAAATAAAAGCAAAGTAAAAAAGAAGTTAGTGTGTTTCACGGATTAAAAACTGATTGAAGATAAGCAGAGGCTTCAGGTTTTTTGTTTCTTTTTACGTGCAGCAGGAAAAAGTACGTTATTAAGAATAAGGCGATATCCCGGAGAATTGGGATGCAGGGCCAGGTCAGTAGGCGGATCCCCCACCTGGTGCTGGTAATCTTCCGGATCATGACCGCCATAAAATGTCCAGGTTCCATTACCGTATTCACCATGCACGTAGCGTGCTTCACCTGCAGCTTTATTTTCACCCATTATCAGATCAGTGGATTTCAAAACCTCGTTGCGAAAAGAAGTGGTTTGACCCATAAATCCTTTTACAATTTGCGTGTGGTCCTGGCACAGCATAGTAGGCACAGGATCCCATTTTGCTGAAAATTCAAATAGTGTAAAATAATCCTGATCCATAGGAACATGCCGGAAAGTAGTGGCATCAATATTAGAAAATTCATATTCCATAGAATTGGGAATCAGCGTAAAATTCTGAAAAGCAAAGCATTTTGAAAAGTCCAATTTCTGCTGAGCCTTGGGATCAGGAGGATCACCATCGTACATCCAATCACAGATATCTACCCCATCAGCCGCTAAAGCTATATCATATGAATCAGTTGCCGAACACATGGCAAACATAAATCCACCACCTGCAACATAGTCCCTGATTTTCTGAGCAACCATCAACTTCAATTGTGAAACCTTTTTAAAACCCCACCTTGCTGCTATTTCTTCATTGTCTTTTACATCGCGGATATACCATGCCGCATTTCCGTACTGGGCATAAAACTTTCCGTATTGGCCAGTAAAATCCTCATGATGCAAATGAAGCCAGTCGTAAAGCGGTAACTTTCCCTGCAGTACATCATCGTCATAAATGATATCATAAGGTATTTCTGCATAGGTAAGCACCAAGGTAACAGCATCATCCCAGGGTTCCTTATTTTTTGGAGAATACACCGCTATTTTTGGTGCTTTTTCCAGCTTTACGATATCTTCATTTACTTCAGGGCTTGCAATTTGGGATAAGATATTATTATATGTTGCATCGGGCATAACTTCATAAGTAATTCCGCGGACAACACATTCATTTTCTGCTTCTGCAAAATAAGGAAAAGCAAAGCTTCCACCCCTGTAATTTATCATCCAGTCCACCTTTAAATTTTTAGAAAGAATCCAATAAGCCATACCATAAGACTTCAGATGATTTGCCTGCTTTTGATCCATAGGAATAAACAGCATCGATGCAAAAACCGGTGAATACACAATGCAAAAAATGGAGATGGAAAGTATTTTTTTCATCACTAAAAATTATTGATACAGTTAACGGTTATTAATGGTTGGAATTATGCTTAAAAAATTGAAAATTACTGCGGAGTTTTAACTGGCTGCAAATTCGCTGTGATAATATGCAGAATATTTTCATACGGAATTATTTCCATCGTATCTGTTTCACCCTGAGGTCCAAAATCTGAGATTTTCAAATTTTGCAGATAACTATGAAACTTCTGGCGGTTTAATTCTACTTTTTGAAACTGATTTATTATTTGACGCAATCTTTTAATAAATAAGGTTGTTCGCGGTGCTGTTTTTACAGATAAATATCTTGATGAAAAGATGCGCAAAGATTCCATATTCTTATCCAGACGATCATCATCTTTCCGATTCATTAAATATAAAATCTGTGCAATTAAAATTGCCGGGTAAAATCCAGCCTTATCCTTACTGTAGATGGGCACTTCATTCAAAAATTTTAAGATTTTAAACTCTATTTTAGCATCCGGACTTACATAATTTAAATAAGCCTGGAAGATCTTCCACTTCTCCAGTTTTTCTGCAGACAAGTATTGATAGCGCGGATGCGCCGTTACAGCACCATAGATAGAGGTGGCCTGCTTAAATTCCATTCCATGCAGGGCCAGCAGAAAATAATTTTCCATCACTATAAACCAGTTGTTACTTCCCTGAGAGTAATACTTTAAAGCATCTTCAGCATACTGCAAACCATTTTTATACTCTCTTAAAAAAAGACAGCAAACCATCTTGAGCAAGGCAATTTCACCCTCACGCGAGTCAAGGTGAAAATTCGGATGTTTCTTCTGGAAAATTTCAAATCGATTGCATAGTGTAAGTGTTTTTCTGTAATCGCGGATGATCTGATAATACTGCAGGCCGATGCGGTAATGTATTAATTGCACGTGGAAAGTATGGTAATGCTTTGCAAATTCCTTGCTTTGATTATAATATTCCCTGGCCTTCGCAGCAAATTCGGGTTTAAACGTTTTGCTTCGTGCGAACTGAATCAGTAGCGACTCATACATGAATTCAGCTCTGCCTTCAGCTTTTAATACATTCTGCGCTTTTTTCATAATGAGATCAAATCGCTGAAAATCTTTTTTCAGTCCCATCATGCCCGAGTGATGGCGCAGCATTTTGGCGTTTAAAAAAACAAGCTCATTCAGATCAAATTTAATTGATTGAGTGAGGGTAGATTTAGCCATGCTTATTGCACTTGTTCGGGCGCCATGAGTAAGCAAAATTTTAGCGCTGAAATAATTCCGGTTACACGTATAGACTGCCTGTTGATAAGGTGATACTGTTGTTTTTCGATAGTTCAGAAAAAAAAGAGAATTAATGAGGCGCTCTTTAAGCCTGCTTTTGAGCATCAGGTATTTTTTGTCTCCCGGGGAAGTTTGATATATAGAACGGGCCGCTTCCTCATCTGATGAAAACGTGCCATCATAGATGCCCTGAAAAAGTTTATGGTACAGATTATTGTTATCTTCTGTTATTTTTTCATCTATTAGGTCAACTTTTCCTAAACGTTGTTTTGTTACCAACGTTACCATTTCTTTAAAAACTTTCATCTTTTTAAGGTTGATTTAATGTTCTTTACGGGCTAATTAACAAAATATTCTAACAAAGTATTGATTAAAGATACTGGAAGCTGTGTTACTTTCGGCATTAAATTGTACGTCTTATCTGAAAGCGAGAGAAATATCTTTGCATCAGATTCAAATTGGTACTGGAAGTATGCACACATATTTTATTTAAATAAACAGCCCTATTAAGGGACATTACTATTTGTTATAAAGGAAAATCCAAAACGATTTAACAAATTTTTATTTTTTGTTACTAAATGAGTATTTTATCTTGAAAAATTAGTAGGAGAAATAACATAACGTTGAAACACAAGCTGAAAGCGGGTTTCATATTTATAAAAAAAATAATAATAAAATAATTTGTAGGATGATTTTACCCCTTTTCATACATTAAAGATGCTGGAAACACTACAATTAAGATGGGGTGCTACTTTTGACACTATACAAAATACGTACAGAACATCTAATAAATGATATTTATAAATTTGTAGATTCTGGTAAATTAATGATAATTGTTTGAAATTCATAGGAAAAATTAAGTAAGCTGGTATTGTGATTATGACATGATTAATATTAATGGAATGTTACCAATAGTTGGTTTTTGTACATAAGGAAGGGTAGTCAGGGGTTTATTTTTGGTTTAGTAAGAAATTAATAAACTAAAAAAATAACGTCATGGCAAGTATTATATACCAAATCGTTCTCGCTTTTCAATTACTCTATGGACCTGGTAACTATACCCAGCAAGCAACCATAACTTATACTGACCACGGTTACCATTGCGATAATGGAATAGTTATAATTGACACTGACGAATTATAAATTATAGGAGTCATGCAGTGGCATAATGGTGATAAATTTTCACTGGTATTCAAACTGTTTAAATTAATGACAATGAATCTTCAAAGGAATCTCCAGGATTTGGTTTGGGAAAAGGCAGCAAGAATACCAGGTATGGATCCAGGGCTATTCAGAGCTGATGAAGAGGGAAGCATGATCCGTAAGACTGATTTTAATAGCGAGATTTCAATTTATGGGTGGTGCTATTTTCATCTGAAACCCGTATGGGAAGGTGGTAATGATGATCTTTGGAATATAAAGCCCCTGAATTACGTAAATAAATTATTAAATATAGCAGGCTGTTTCAATTCCCTTAACGAAGAAAATTTTATCTGGGATTAAGTACTGCGATTTATGCAATGGGTTTGAAAGGGTGATGTTTTTCCCAATCCTTGCCTGTGTTTTTGTTAAAAAAATCTGTTAATATACGAACCAGATATTTTGTAAACCGGGTTCGTATTTTATAGTAACTTTCAAAATAAATTGGCCTTCCTCCAATAATCGCTTTTGCTTCACGAGCGGTTCTTCCTAATTCAAGTTCTTTTTTTCCTTCCGATATTGCATCTGCTATGGCATCAAACATTATATTAAAATAGAGCCAGTGTTCTGCGTTTTGGCCATAATCGAATCCTATATAATGCAATTCCCAACTACTTTCATAAAGAATATTTGAACTAAAAGCTATTAAAGCGTCTTCCTTAAAATACCCAAAGACCTTGAATTGGTTTTGATAGGCGAGTTTCATTTCAATAAAATAATTTTTGCTGGCAATAACCATCCGGATTGGTTGTTTCTGCACTACCTGCAGATAAAGTTTTTCTATACGTGCACTGTAATGAATAATTTCATCCAATGATAATTCTGTCCTTTTTACATCCCGTAATTTCGCGCGGGAACGCCGCGCACGTTGTGCGTATTTATGCCGCAATGAGGATATATAATCTTCAAAACTTTTCCAATGCAGATTTATATCCATTTTCATAGTTAAATCATTGTTCCAGTGCTGAAAGCCATATTTATATAACTCATTACCCAGTTCACCTACTGTATCCTTAATAAGAATGATGTGTGCCTTAGGCTTGAAAGACTTAAGGTATTTATTGCAAATCATTGCGATTTCTTTGGTTGATACTGATGGGTTCCAGTAAGCTCCCGGAAAGTCAACACGGAACAGGTTGCCAAGTGTAAGTATAATACGCTCCCTACCAATAATAACCTTCTCCAACTGGTGAAGAATGGGTTGATTACTGAAGGGTGATAAATAATGCTTTGAATTAAAATGCACTATCTGCAAATAGAATACAGCAATTAGCGGCACATCACCACCAGATATATTCTCATAAATAAAAGCATACCGGAATTCAAGATCGCGTGGCACTGATTTTTCCAAGAAAAGTAAATGGCTGGATTGCAGAGGATGATCTTTAGGAAGAAATTGATCCCACTCCTTGTACCGGTCAGTTAAGGATCCATATTCCTGACAGTAAAAACACGAAGAACCATTGCTCCCGGATTCTATATTAGGAAATAACCTTTTAACTTGAGAATTTGTAGCAATGTTCATTCAGATATCCGGAACATTATTGATAGACTTAAATATGGACGTTCTTTTCACAAGGTTATTTTCAGAATCATCTGTTTTCTTCAAATACAGCTGCACCTTCGAGTTGCTGGTACCAGTCAATTCCATATTTTCTGATCAATGCTTCCTTTACAAATTTATAAATCGGGATACCTAACTCCCTTCCGTTTTCACATGCCGGAGAGCAGATATCCCATCTGTCATAATTCACTGCCTCATAATTTTCATATTTTTTTATGCGAACAGGATAAAGATGACATGAAACAGGTTTTTTAAATGCAATTTTTCCCTCATAATATGCCCTTTCAATTGCACATTTCGCGATCCCTTTATCAAGGAAAACATAAGCACATTCTTTTACTCCATCCACCAGTGGTGTAACAAGATCGCCCTCGCTGTCAATAATCCACTTCCCAAATTTTTCAATAGAATTGATACCTTCCTTTGACATGAATGGTTTTACCTGGTCAAAAACTTGCTCCAGCACTTCGGTTTCATCCAGTTCGAGAGGAGCTCCGGAGTCACCGGACACACAGCAGGCTCCTTTGCATTTATCCAGTGCACAGGCAAATTGCTTTCCAATCAGCTCATCTGAAATGATTGTCTTTTCTATAATTATCATCTAAAAAAAATCAATCTTATTAAAGGCTAAAATAGAATATATCAACCATATCATAATGCCTGAAAACTTACAGTGCAGGAAATTTATATCATTCTATTATCTTCTGCTGAGCCACTATATTTGCGTGCATCATGGCTGAGCAAAAAGATCGTTTTAAAGAAATTATTTCTCATTGTAAAGAGTACGGGTATATTTTTCCATCCAGTGAAATTTATGACGGATTAAGTGCTGTATATGATTATGGTCAATATGGCGTAGAGTTAAAAAGAAATATCCGTGAATACTGGTGGCGTTCTATGGTGCAGCTGAATGAAAATATTGTCGGTATTGATGCTGCTATTTTCATGCATCCAACCGTATGGAAGGCAAGCGGACACGTGGATGCTTTTAACGATCCCCTGGTGGACAATAAAGATTCTAAAAAAAGATATCGCGCTGATACACTTCTGGAAGACCATATTGGAAAAATTGAGGCAAAAACTGAAAAAGAAATACAGAAGGCACAAAGCCGCTTTGGTGAAAAGTTTGATGAACAGGTTTATCGCGCTACCAATCCGAGATTAATAGAGTACGCTAAGAACGTAAGCCAGATTAATAAACGAATGAAGAGGGCACTGGAGCTGAATGATATGGATGAGATGAAGCAGCTCATTATAGATTGCGAAATTGCAGACCCGGTCAGTGGCACGCGTAACTGGACCGATGTTCGGCAATTTAATCTCATGTTTTCAACGCAGGTTGGCTCCATAGCCGAAGATTCCCATACTGTTTATTTAAGACCTGAAACTGCACAAGGTATTTTTGTAAATTTTTTGAATGTTCAGAAGACGGGAAGAATGAAAATACCATTTGGAATTGCGCAAACAGGAAAAGCATTCCGGAATGAAATAGTGGCCCGTCAGTTTATTTTCAGGATGCGTGAGTTCGAACAAATGGAAATGCAATTTTTTATTAAGCCCGGAACAGAAGCAGATTGGTATGAATACTGGAAACAAAACCGTTTAAGGTGGCACCATGCAATTGGATTTCCAGCTATGAAGTACAGGTTCCATGATCATTTAAAACTGGCACACTATGCAAAGGCAGCCTGCGATATTGAATTTGAATTTCCATTCGGGTATAAAGAACTGGAAGGAATTCATTCCCGCGGGGATTTCGATTTGAGCCAGCATGAGAAATTCTCTGGAAAAAAGATTCAGTACTTTGACTCCGAAACCAATGAAGCTTATACTCCTTATGTGGTGGAGACTTCAGTTGGCCTCGACAGGATGTTTCTGGCAGTGGTTTCTGCATCTTACACCGAAGAACAGGTGCCTACTGCAAATGAAGGGGAGGAGGCAATGAGGGTAGTTTTGAAGATCCCCTCCTTCCTGGCTCCGGTTAAAGTAGCGGTGCTACCACTTGTTAAGAAGGATGATTTGCCGGAAAAAGCATTGAATATTTTTCATAATTTGAAAGCTTATCATAGTTGCCATTATGAAGAGAAAGATTCTATTGGGCGCAGGTACCGCCGAATGGATGCTATTGGAACTCCATATTGTATTACCGTTGACCATCAAACTCTGGAAGATAGTACAGTTACTATTCGTGAACGCGATACTATGAAGCAGGATCGCATACCCGTAAGTGGCGTACATACTATAGTGAATGAGCGGGTTAAGTGGCCTTAATAAAAAAAATTTATTGTTAGATAATTAGAGCATGCAACGGTTAAACCTTAAAGAAACTGAAGAACGTTATTAAAGAAATAAGCTCATTAAATGAAAACTTTCCTGATCACTTTTTTCATTTATTTCCAATGTTATTTTTCTGTGGCTCAGGTTAATTATTTCATTTACAAAGTGGTTAATCAGATGCATCTTGAAGGTGACCGTGGATGGGATTACCTTTCCATAGATACAAAAACGCATCTGTTATATATCTCTCATGGCACTATGGTTCAGGTACTGGATGTAAATAGTGGAAAACTAGTGGGTACCATTACTAATACAAATGGTGTTCACGGAATTGCTTTGGCACCAACTATAAATAAGGGATTTATCAGTAACGGACAGGATTCATCCGTAACCGTTTTTGATTTACAAACTTTAAAGACTATTACAAAAGTGCCGGTTACCGGGCGAAATCCGGATGCAATTCTCTATGATCCTTTTACATCTAAGGTGTTTGTTTTTAATGGCAGAAGCAATAATGCTACTGTATTGAATGGCAATTCAAATGAGGTAATTGCAACCATTCCGCTATCTGGCAAGCCCGAATTTTCGGTAAGCGATGGTAAAGGAAAAATCTATGTGAATATCGAAGATAAGAGCATGGTGGATGAAATCAACCCGGTCACAATGAAGGTAGAGAAAGAATGGTCCGTAGCTCCCGGAGTAGAACCAAGCGGTCTTGCACTGGATAATATAAACCATCGGTTATTCAGTGTTTGTGATAATGGATTAATGGTTATAGTAGATGCTGAAGATGGGCACGTCATCTCCACTGTTCCCATTGGAGACAGGGTTGACGGAGCAGCCTTTGACCCTTTGCTGCGACGTGCTTTTAGCTCCAATGGTGATGGCACACTTACGGTAGTGCAGGAAAAAGATGCAAATACTTTTAAGGTGCTTGAAAATATTATAACGCAAAAAGGTGCACGTACTGTAACGGTTGATACCATTACTCACCATCTTTATCTCCCTACGGCAGAATTTGGCGTTACGCCGGAACCAACAAATGACAATCCACATCCGAGACCTTCCATTAAGCCCGGTAGTTTTGTAGTGCTGGACGTTATGCCAGATAGTAAATAGGTTTTAGCTGGAACCGTAAGAATGAAATAAAAAACCTTCAACTATTGCTGCGGCTTTTTGCAAGGCTTCCGATAAACCATTATTTAAAATGATTTTATCGAAGTAAGCTGCATATTCCATTTCATACAGAGCTTTATTAATTCTCTCATGAATCTTTTCCTTAGACTCTGTTGCTCTGCCTTCAAGTCTTTTTTTTAAAATATTTATATCTGGAGGCTTAATAAAGATAGTGAGTGAATTTGTTCCGAATTTTTTCTTCAGATTTATTGCTCCTTTTACGTCCACATCAAATAATACCACCTTACCGGAGATCCATATGGTTTCCACTTCACTTTTTAATGTCCCGTAGAATGTATTATTATAAACCTCTTCCCATTCTATAAAATCACCATTTTTAATTTTTTCTCTGAATTCTTCACGCGTCATAAAATAGTAATCACGACCCTCTGTTTCGTCAATTCGCTTTGGCCGGGTAGTAGCGGAAACTGAGAATTCAAGCAATGGATATTCTGCCAATAGGTGCTTAGCGATAGTTGTTTTTCCTGCTCCTGAAGGAGCAGTAATTATAATCAGTTTTCCGATCATAAAACGAAAGCCAGTGAATATAAAAACTTAGTGACCATGCCACTCTTGAAACAGAATGTGTCATCTGCGATATCCATCATTTCTATGAAAAATATCCGTTTTATTTTCCCTGAATTTTACTTGTTCTGTTTTTTAAAAGCGAAACAACAATAGCAGCAGTTAAAACTAAAACTATCACCAGTAAAGACCAGTGGGTTGAAATACGTATATCGAATATTTCCAAAAGCATTTTTGCACCAACAAAAATTAATACAACTGAAATCCCTTCCTGTAAATAATCGAATTTATCTGCAAATCCTTTCAATAAAAAGAACATGGCCCGCAATCCCATAACGGCAAAAATATTAGATGTGATAATCACCAATCTATCCTGCGAAATAGCAAATACAGCCGGAATAGAATCAATAGCAAATACTAAGTCTGTAGATGCAATCAGTATTATTACAACAAAAAGTACCGTATAATATTTTTTTCCATTTTCGTATATTGTAAAATTTCCTTCTCCTTCATGCTTCACCATTGGAAAATAGCGGTGCAGGAACTTATAAATAATATTTTTATCGGGGTTAAATTTTTGATCACTTCCTGAAAGCAGAATTTTAATGCCACTGTAAATTAGCACACCTCCCAGAAAGTACAGTATCCAGTGAAAATTATTTACCATCTCAATACCTGCAAGAATAAAAATTAATCTAAAAATTACTGCGCAGATAATTCCGTAAAACAGGACTTTGTGATAGTATAAATCTGAAATATTGAAATAGTTTAAAATCAGTATAAACACAAACAAATTATCTGCAGAGAGGGAATATTCCATAAGATAAGCGGAATAATATTGCAGGCCTTTTTCAGTATCGCGGTAATGAGAAATCAGGAATCCATAAGCAATGGCCAGGCTGATCCAGCATACTGTTTGTACCGATGCGCTTTTTAAGCTCATAGGCTTAAAAGATCGTTGCAGGACGCCTGCATCTAGTAGAAGAGAAAAAATCAGTGTAATGCCAAATATGATGTACAATACGCCGGCATCACCAAAATGCTGAATAAGGTTTGACATGAACCGTCAGTTTTTTGTGGCGTACAGGAAAAACCGGGTGGTTTTAAATAAACGATTAAAATGCTGGGTTTGAATAATCACAAAATCCTGACCATTGTTTACTGTTGCGAAAAAGTGATCCACATCGTACAATAGTTCATTTCCCTTTGCATCAAATTGTTCACTAGTGCTGTTTCTTGGCATGTGGTATATAACCGTTGAATGGGGCTGGTAATTGCGGTCAGTAACCGTGATATTACAGAATGGGGTAGACTGCAGAATGCTGTCGCGTTTCGGAAGATCGTTTACAAAAGCTTCGGCATTCACAAATGAGTATGATTGTAGATAAGCTCTAACAGCCCGCTTGTTAATTGATTCCGAAGTCAGAGGTTTTCCGTTATTGCCGGTAATTAAAAAGGAATCGGGCCCCGCAACGGTAATAGCAAAGGAGCTATCTTTTAGCTCAGGATAATTTACAGAGACAGTAAGTATTTGATTCAAGTCAAAATCATATATTTTCCCGCTCCTGATCTCTTCTGTATTGGTTGAATATCTCGTATTTACTACTCCCTGAAATGCAGGTATAGCTGTTACATAGGGATTTTTTGCTCCCGCCATCATCATATAAGTTCCGTCCGAACTAAGATTGGGCCCGCCTATATAATATGATTTCAGCATAGTGCCATTTCTATCAAAAATCTCCACCTTTTTATTATCGCTTGCCATTTGCTTCACAACTGTATTTTGCTGCGATAATGAAACCGGGTAGCTAATTGTAATGTTATGAATAGTACTTAAAAGGGAATTCATATAATCTGACCTTACCGGATATTTCTGATTAACTATCCATCCACTGTTTTGCCGTTGCAATATCACTTTGTTTCCGCGCATGTCGGCAATAAAAATTTTTTCAACCACGGATGTGTCATTTAAGGCAAACTTGCCTTCACCTTCTTTTAAGGTTCCCGATGGTTTATTTACTACTAATACATACGCTGTAAATCCAAGAGCAAGAAAAATTAACAGGTATAGTTGGGTTCTCTTCATATCAATTATAGATCAGGAAACCAGTAAGTGTATAAACGGTTACCTTAAAGTTCTTCTTAAAGATTAAAGTTGCAAGTCAGGATTATTATGATCGGGCGTATTTTCGTCTCCTGATAAAATTAAAGATTAATCCAAACACACTAATTAATGCTACCGGAAGTATCGTATTGGTTAGCTGCCATTGCACTTTTTGTTCTCTTACTTTCGAAGTATCCAACAACCTGAGAGTTACTGTTTTTATCCTTGTATTTATATGCTGTGTATAACCACACAGATAATCGATACAATTCAAAAGAAAAGTTTTATTGTCAAAATATTCGCCGGTATAGCGATCATATCCAAGGGGCATCGGAGTACCTTCTTTATTCACTTCATTTGTACCAATATCTCCATCTGAAATTACGATCATTTTAGTGGGTTCACTGGTAGATTTGAAAGGTTTTTTTAAAGAATCGTCCATGAGTTTAAGCGCCTCGGGAGTAAAGCGGTTAATGAATATACTCGGAAATATACCTTCCAGCAAGACTGCAGAAGGTAAATTTTTCCTGTTGTATTTTTTGGGATCAGGACGATTTTTTAAATCTGCAAAATCAACCAGCCATGGAGTAAATACATTTCTGCTATTTCCTGATGAATGCAGTAATACTGTTTTTTTTATACCCTTTGCTGCTACCGTATCAATGCTGCTCACAAACCTGGCTGATATTCCATTTGTATTTTGAACGATCAGGTGATTATTATCCGGGGTGAAAACCGGGAAATAGAAACATGGAAATAGTTTAAAGTTCGGCTTTTGACTTTCATAATTTACTAAAAGAGGAACGGGATTACATTGTAAATCCATTATAAGATCAGGGTTAATCCGCACACCATATCTGAATAACTGGTCATCAAGATTTAGTGGAAAGTCAAGGGTTATAAAAGAAGATTTATGCATAAGTGAATCGATGTCTGCATTTAAGGGCTCAATCATCCACAAAACCTTACCGCCTTGCATTATGTACTGATCCAATTTATATTTATCCTTTTCGGAAAATTTTTGAGTGGGTTTGGCAATAATTACGGTTGTAAATTCAGAAGAAATATTTACTGTGGCTGCTAAATCAATCCATTGCCACTGGTAAAACCCGGATATGGAATTTAAAAGATCACCAAGCCTGGAATCTTTAATTTCTCCATGACCCTGTATAAATCCAATTTTTGTCAACTGGATAAGGGAAAGCTTTTGTATGCCTTGAGAAAAATTATGTTCAAGGTGGGCGATAGAATTGTTTAATGAGGTTTGAGCTCCTTCATTTGGATTCGTTTCTAGAAGTTGTACCGGTGTTTCTTTCCCATTGAAATATATAATAGCCCCGGGTACCACAATTTTTTCTGAATACTGATCTCCCGCATTTTGTTGAACATTCGTTGGCATCAGTCCTTTCCTGGAAAAATCTTTTAAAACTGCCGTTATTTCGCTTTCTGATTTTCCATATACAGGATCTATAAATTGGTATTGGATTCTATTACCTCCATAGGCTTTAAATTCATCCAGTAACTCCATTGTTGCGGTGCTTAAGCGCTGAAACCCGGGAGGCATTTCGCCTTTCAGGTACACTTTTACAAATACCACATCCTTCAGATCATTTAATAATTTTATAGAGGAATCGCTTAATGTAAATCGCTTATCTGCAGTAAGGTCTATACGTTTAAAGAAGGAGGACAATAAAATATTCAGCAGTATTATAATGCCAATTAAAATAAATAGTTGAGCAAATGCTTGTTGCTTATGAGACCGCCTGGAGACCAATTTAAAATTTGAATAAAGTTTAAAAAAATCAATGACATGTAATAAATAACTGTTCTGAAATCATCACCATTTCCGACTTTGAAGTGAAGTTATGGTGCACAGTATAAAGATGAGGGTGATTGAAAAAAAATATAGCACATCCCTGGAATCCACTACTCCGCGGCTTATAGACTGATAATGGGTTTCAATGCCAAGGGATTGAATAACGGTATCTGCCGATCCCCCGAACAATCCTAAAGCTCCAACTGCATTAAAAGAAGCATATAAGAGAAAAGAAAAAAAAGCAGCAAGAATAAATGCTACAATTTGATTACCGGTTAATGAAGAAGCAAATAATCCAATAGAAACAAAAGAAGTACTCAGCAAAATTAATGCAATGTAAGAGCCCCAGGTTGCACCCAAATCAAGATTTCCTTTTGTGGCGCCCAACACGTAAATACTATAAAAATATATTAAGGTAGGTAAAAGTGAAAAAATTACCAGGGTGCTTGCTGCCCAAAATTTACCGAGAATAATTTGTATTTCACTGATTGGTTTAGTGACTAAAATTTCAAGAGTTCCTGTTTTTATTTCTTCGGAAAACATTCGCATTGTGATAGCAGGTATAAGAAGAATAAAAACTATGGGTGCGTTATCAAAAAGAATATCAAGGTTAGCATAGCCAAAGTCAAGTACATTGTCAGGGAAAACCCACATTATTAGTCCCATAAGAATCAGGAAAACACCAATGGAGATATAACCGATTAACGAGCTGAAAAAAGAAGTGAGTTCCTTTTTAAAAATGGCAAACATTTAATTTTCTTTTGTTATCTCCCTGAAAACATCTTCCAGTGACGATTTTTCCTCTACCAGAGAAGTGATTATTAACTGATTATTTACGGCAAATTGAAATACCTTTTCCTGCAATTCCATATCCCCTGTAAGTTTCCATTTTCCTGAATTCAGGTTTTCTATACCTGATACGCCGGAAATTCCCTTCAGCTGATCTTGGGAAGCATTTTGTTTAAATGATACAATAACAGTTGTTTCATTCCTGGTCTGTAATGACAATTCAGTCAGTTTATTATCTGCCACAATTTTGCCTTGATGAATAATTATAATCCGGTTGCAAATCGCCTCCACTTCCTGCATAATATGCGTTGACAGCATTACTGTTTTTTCCTTACCCAATTCTTTAATAAGCTCCCTTACATCCACCAGCTGATTTGGGTCAAGACCTGAGGTAGGTTCATCCATTATCAGCACTTTAGGATCATGCAGTAACGCCTGTGCTAATCCTACCCGTTGCCGGAAACCCTTTGAGAGAGAATGAATTTTTTTATGCTTCTCTTTCGCCAGGCCGGTGAGGTGAACCATTTCCCTTATCCGTTTCTCACGATTATGGTTTAGCCCATTCAATTTGGCGGAGAACTGTAAATACTCAATAACAAACATGTCAGTATATAACGGGTTATTCTCCGGTAAGTATCCAATGTTTCTGCGCGCCTGAATAGATTGTATTTCCACATCATAATCGCAAACAACTGCCTTCCCTGAAGTTGGTGGAATAAATCCTGCAAGAATTTTCATGGTGGTTGACTTACCGGCACCATTAGGGCCAAGAAAACCTAGAACGTCGCCAGGCTGTACCTGAAGCGAAATGCTATCAATGGCTTTTTGTTTGCCATATATTTTAGATAAGCCGGAGATAACGATTGACACCTTTATTATTTAAAAGTATAGTTCAGTCAGAAGGAGGAAAATAAAGGATGCTATAAAGATTAAAGGTGAGTTAATTGCGAAAATATATATTTGATTGTTAAAGCACATTATAGACCACTGATAATTGAGCTCATACAGTAACCTTAGTATTATTTAACCGAAACTATTTTTACGTCAGTTTTTTCTTTCATTACTCCTATTGGCTCTGCAAATGCTTCCATGCCGTTTTCTTTTAAAATCTTTATAAAAGAGTTGCATGCTTTTTCATTAATTGCAACTAAAAGTCCTCCATTAGTTTGGGGATCACAAAGTGTAACTAACCGTTCACCATCAATTCCTTCCGCCGAAGCTTCATAATTATTCCAGTTACGAAAGGTGTTATCCGGAGCTACAAATTTTTTTGCCAGTTCTTTCACCCCCTCGATCAATTTAATTTTTTCATAGTTGATCTCAGCAGATAAACCGCTTCCTATGCATATTTCATTAAGATGACCCAGCAATCCAAAGCCGGTAACATCGGTCATTGCATTTACTTCTGAAATAGTTCCTAACTGTTCCCCGATGTTATTCAATGCGCACATCAGCTCTATTGCGGGCTGAAAGCTTTCGGCAGAGATTAAGTTTCTTTTTAAAGCAGTAGAAAGAATTCCTGTTCCTAAGGGTTTTGTAAGAAAAAGAAGATCACCTGTCTGTGCTGTATTATTCCTCTTTATATTTTTTTTCTCAACAAGACCTGTTACTGAATATCCAAAAAATGGCTCCGGATTTTCGATCGTGTGACCGCCTGCAATAGGGACCTTCGCTTGCGCGCAAATGTAAGTTCCACCTGCCAGAACCTCTTTTGCTACATTTAAAGGAAGTTTTTCAATGGGCCATCCTAATAATGCAAGTGCCAAAATAGGTTTTCCACCCATCGCATATACGTCACTCAATGCATTGGCTGCGGCAACACGGCCAAAATCGTAGGCGGCGTCTACAATAGGCATAAAAAAATCTGCGGTGCTTACCAGGCATTGGTTATTTTCCAATTCGTAAATAGCAGCATCATCCGAGGTTTCATTGCCCACCAATAAGTTGGGAAATAAATTATGTCCCCCGGCACTTTCCAGCATTTGGCTAAGGATTGCAGGAGCTATTTTGCTGCCACAGCCGGCTGCATGACTATATTGTGTAAGCTTAACAATAGTTTCCTGCATAGAGAAATAGAATCGGGTTCGTTTTAATTTTTAAAAAGCAGCATCCATATTAAAATCTAAATCTGGTGTAAAAATTTTAACTTCATATAATTCAATATGAGGTCTGCATTTTCAGCAGCATTTGTCGATTTGGAGAAAATTCTAAAAACTTTTCCGGGATCTCTTTGTGAAGTCGCTTTATCGTACATTTTATCGTAATAGCTTAGCAAAACAAAAAATGCATTTTCCAGCTTTCCCTCTTCAAAAAACTGAAGTACAGATTTCGTATTTAAGCCACCTAATTTTTTTTGAATGCGAATCGTTGACGCTTTCAGCAATTGAACATCGAACTGACCGTAAACTTCAACTATATTTTTTAGTCGCTCTTCAAATGGAACATCTAAATATATAACATCAGCATTTCTCATTTGTGTCCACAAAGGATTGGGAATATTTATAAATCCTATTCGTTGACTTTCATCCTCAATCCATATAGGCTTTAAAGGATTGAGTTTTTGCAATTGGAAGCATAATTGATTTTCAAACTGCTCCTGTGTAGGTGATGCAGGTTCTCCAAGATCTCCAAAGGCGGAGCCTTTGTGGTTGGCCATCGCTTCAAGGTCAAGAGTTTGTTGTCCTGCTCTTTTCAATACTTGCAGAACCTTTGTTTTTGCAGAACCGGTTTTTCCACCTACTACCAAAAACGACTTTGGAACGGAATAGGAGTTCAACACATAATTGCGGAACGATTTGTAACCATTATTAAGGGTGCAAACTTTGTAGCCGAAGAGATCCAGCATCCAGCTTACTACACCGCTTCGCATACCTCCGCGCCAGCAATACGCATATAAATTTTTTCCAGTTGTAAGCTCTGTGAGGTCAGCGATGATTTGCTGCATGTTTTTGCCGAAATAATTTAGGCCTTCCAGCATAGCTTTTTCGCGGCTCATGTTTTTGTAGATGGTACCCACCCGTTTTCTTTCCTCATCAGAAAATAATGGAATATTGACTGCACCCGGAATATGGCCATGAGCATATTCTGATGGAGAACGAACATCAGTAATCAGGTGATTTTCTGATTGAATTAAAAAATTTTCAATGGTGAGTTTATTAACCAGGCGATAATATTGAACGGCTATTGATATTATTTTATATCTGTAAAGCAACCATCTTTATAATATGTTATTAATGTTGAAGATGATAATGCTCTGCAACCTGCGAAGACATATTTTTAATCCGGGTAGGAAAATATTCTTCTGCAGAAATAAATCCTGTATAAATATTAAGCTTTGTCTCAATCTCTTCTATAATGCTTACCTGATTTTCCCTGAATGCCGTAGCGGCGATGATAGCACAGGCCCGTGCATCAGATGCGGCACTGTGGTGGTTAAGCTCGATGCCTAAAATTTTAGAAAGTGATTTTAATCCGTAACGCTGATAATCCTTCCATACCTTTTTTGCAACATTGATGCTACATGTGAAATGAATAGGGTTAAAGGGAATATTGTAGTGAAGCAATAAATTCCTGAGTACCGATAAATCGAATCCTGCATTATGTGCTATGATCAGCCTTCCGCAAAAACAATCAGAAATCTTTTCCCAGATATCTTTGAAATCAGGTGCTTCCTTCACATGATCCGCTCCAATTCCATGCAACCGGGTATTAAAGGGACTAAAACGCAAATCGGGTGGACGAATCAAAAAAGACTGTGTTTCGGTTACAATATAGTTGCTTACCAAAGCTATACCTATTTCACATGCACTTATTGAAAGTTCATTAGCAGTTTCAAAATCAATAGCGACAAAGTCCAACGTTGTAATTTTATAAAGAGTAGTAAATTCTTCCACTGCGGAGGGAGTACTTTAATTTACGACTACCCCTGAAAGAAAAATAACTTGCTTTAGTTAGTTTAATGGCTAAGTTCGAAAAAATTAATTAAGATTAACGGTATTCTGCTGAAACCATGTTTTAATTTCCCCTGTTAGCCGATTTTACTTCCATCCGTAATCTTAAAGGAGGGCATTACAAAACACAGTTGTCCAGTTTTATCTTCGGCCATTAAAATCATTCCATTCGATTCAATCCCCCGTATTCTCCGGGGTGCAAGGTTTGTTAACACACATACTTGCTGTCCCACTATTTCTTCCGGCTTATAAAACTCCGCAATGCCAGACACTATAGTTCGAATTTCTTCGCCTAAATTAATTTTAAGCTGCAGCAGCTTATCGGCTTTTGCAACCTTTTCTGCCTTTTCAATAGTTCCTACCTTTAACTCTAAATTTGAAAAATCGTCATAAGAAATCTCTTTTTTTACAGGTATGGTTTCTCCCTTGAGACTTTTTACTTCACTATCCGTTTTTACATTGGATTTATTATGAAGTTTTAATATCTGCTTTGATATATCCTCATCTTCAATTTTTTTAAAGAGAAGTTTGCCATCTCCTAACTTGGTCACTGTATTTATTGGAGACTTTTCAAGTTCATCCAGTCTCAGGGGATTCAAATTAAGAATAGAAAATATTTTTTTAGATGTAAATGGCAGGAAGGGCTGAGAAAGCGTGGCTAAATAGGTAGTTAACTGAAGTGCCAGATTAAGAATTGTAGACACCCTTCGGTTGTTAGACTGCTCTTCATCATTTTCGGTAAATAATTTCCACGGCTCATTTTCTGCCAGATATTTATTGCCTAAACGGGCTAAGTTCATCAACTCTCCAAGCGCTTCACGGAACTGATAATTCTCTATATGTGATCCTATTTTTTCGGGGAAGGATTTTAATTGAATTAAAAATTTGTTATCTGCTTCAGTAAGTTCATATTGTTTTGGTACTTCGGTAGGGAAATATTTGACTGATAGAAACCATATGCGGTTCACAAAATTGCCGAGGATAGCGACCAGCTCGCTATTAATTCTTGTTTGGTAATCTTTCCACGAAAAATCGCTGTCTGACGTTTCTGGTAAAATTGAGGTAAGCACATAACGCAATTCATCCTGCTTGTCCGGAAAATCTTCAAGATATTCGTGGAGCCACACTGCCCAGTTACGGGATGTTGAAAGTTTCTGACCCTCCAGGTTTAAAAATTCATTTGCAGGCACGTTTTCAGGAATGATATAAGTCCCTTCTGCATGAAGGATGGCGGGAAAAATGATACAATGAAAAACGATATTGTCTTTGCCTATAAAATGAATAAGCTTTGTATCTGTATTTTTCCAATATGGTACCCAGTCTTTTCCCGACTTCTCCGACCATTCTTTTGCAGCGGAGATGTAACCAATAGGTGCATCGAACCAGACGTATAAAACTTTCCCTTCTGTGTTTGGCAAAGGCACCTTTACACCCCATTCAAGATCGCGAGTCATAGCCCTGGGCTGCAAACCACCATCGAGCCAGGATTTGCATTGACCGTATACATTTGTTTTCCAATCCTCCTTATGATTTTCCAATATAAAATTGCGCAACCATGGCTCATAATTTTGGAGCGGCAAATACCAATGCGTTGTTTCCTTCATAATAGGCGGCTTACCGCTGAGCACGGAAACGGGATCTTTTAAATCCTTTAGTGATAAGCTGGTACCGCACCGCTCACATTGATCACCATACGCTTTTTCATAACCGCAATTCGGACAAGTTCCCTGGATATAGCGATCTGCTAAAAACATCTTTTCTTCTTCATCATAATATTGAAGAGAGGTTTCTTCAGTAAAAACATCTTTATTAAAAAGATTTAAAAAAAATTCCTGCGCAGTCTTGTGATGTATTGAGTTGGATGTACGTGAATAAATGTCGAATGAAATATCGAATTTTTCAAAGCTTTCCTTCATCAGGCTGTGATATTTATCAACAAACTCCTGGGGAGATATTCCTTCTTTCCTTGCCCCGAGCGTAATTGGGACGCCGTGTTCATCACTTCCACAAATAAAAAGTACATCATCACCTTTCAGCCTTCTGTATCTCACGTAAATATCTGCAGGTAAATATGCCCCTGCCAGATGCCCCAAATGAATGCCCCCGTTAGCATAAGGTAGCGCTGCCGTTACTGTATATCGTTTTGGTATTGAGTTCATAACACGCGAAAATTATAATAATTAATGAGTTGGTGAAGATGCTTAATTTTGATTGAATGACAGAACAGATCTGTCTGTGTAGTCTAACGGTAAGAATGAGGTGTTAAATTGAAATAATACAATCATATCTTGATATTAATGTGTTTGTGAAATTTTTTTGATATAATATGGAATATCCGCCATCTCTCCGGGCTCATGACAAAGTAGCGATTGTTGCAACAGCAAGAAAAATTTCCACAGAAGAGATTCAGCCTGCGATTGAGATGATGGAAGGTTGGGGCTTAGAAGTGATTGTGGGAAAATCGGTGAATGCTGAATATTTTCAATTTGCGGGAGATGATGAATTACGAATAAATGATTTTCAGGAAATGCTGGATGATGAAACTATAAAAGCGATCCTTTTTGCCCGTGGTGGATACGGGACTGTGAGACTTATTGATGAAATTGATTGGAGGAATTTTTTAAAACACCCGAAATGGCTCTGCGGATTTAGTGATATTACAGTCATTCATTCTCATCTTTCAGCCCTGTATAATTTTGCTTCTATTCATTCATTAATGGCATTAAACTTTGAAACCGCGTCAGAAGGATCGATTGAATCACTTAAAGAAGTATTATTTGGAGAGAAAATTCATTACACCATTGAGGGAAATGATTTAAATCGCCGCGGAGAAGCAAATGGCATATTGTGCGGTGGGAACCTCTCTGTTCTTTATTCATTAAATGGCACAGCTTCGGATATTTCCACTGAAGGAAAAATCCTTTTTATTGAAGATATTGACGAGCATCTTTATCACGTAGACAGGATGATGGTAAACTTAAAACGTTCCGGCAAACTGGAACATCTTTCAGCCTTAATAGCGGGTACTTTTACAGGGATGAAAAATAAAGACGAAAATAACCGTTTTGGAAAATCGGCATATGAGATTATTGCTGAGCATACAGAAGAATTCGATTATCCGGTTTGCTTCGGATTTCCTGCAGGTCATGAGGCTGATAACCGGACCTTAGTAATGGGTGCCGGGTGGGAATTAAAAATAAGCGAGAGCGTGAAGTTGATACAAGTTTGATTTCAGATATATAGATCTTTCATGCAATCATTTACTTTTTTCATAGCTTGCTTTTAGAACCCTGATGATATGATCGGTAACTTCACTTTCATCATATAACACTATTTTATGCGTGATCTTCTCACTTCCTAAATTTTTAACAGGCATAAACTCTTTGCTTCTAGCGGTCTTTACTGCTGCGTGCGGAACGCCTATTACCAGGCC
This sequence comes from Chitinophagales bacterium, assembly GCA_013816805.1. Taxonomy (NCBI): domain Bacteria; kingdom Pseudomonadati; phylum Bacteroidota; class Chitinophagia; order Chitinophagales; species Chitinophagales bacterium. The sequence goes on from JACDDS010000003.1 coordinate 100,184, forward strand.
ATTTTTTGTCGTTTTTAAAATGGCAAACTGATACTGATGAAATAATGATAAATAGGTTTTATTTGTGGTTACAGTATATGGACCCCACTTTTTTACTTCTGTAATAATTTTATCAAAAACTGCTTTTTGAAAATCCTTTTCACCTTCAAAATGTTTCCTTAACTCATCATTGTCAGAATATTCAGAAGAACCATTACATATTAATGCAGATATCTGTTTCGCCTGCTCACTACCTAATGCATGTTTTATTTTCAACCATTCTATTTGACCTTTACGATCTTTAAGACCAGATTTTTTTAAAATATCTGTCCATTGCTGGAAATTTTTTCCGGTTTTTTTTTCAAGTGTGTTCAGAATATTCTGCGATCTTTTAATCGGTGTTTTTGCCATAATAATTGATGCAAATAGAAGAAAGGATAAGTTAGTTGTAAAAATTGGAAGTAAAAAGAGAATTATTTTATGGAATCACCATTTAAGATTCAAGTATCCGTAGGTTTATTACTGTTACCAAAACCCAAAATTCAAGACTGGCTCGGAAGTTCATGAACAGCAAATTGTAATATAAATATTTATATAATAATAAAATTAGGGAATGAGATATATTTTAATAATATCATTTAATTTTCTTTTCTTCTATACGTACTCACAGGCACAGGAAGGAGTATATAAAAAATACCGCTGTACCGTTAAAAAACTTCCTGTAATAATGGATTTAGTTCTGATTGATTCAACTGTGTCTGGGTTTTATAATGATGGTAAAAGTGACCAGCTTATTATGTTGGAGGGGACCCTGCATGCCGGTCAGCTAATTTTAAAAGAAGTTTCTAAATCAGGACCAGCGGGAATTCTCTTCCTTTGACGGGGTATGGCAAGATTCGTCAGGCAAAAATTCTTATACTTTCAAATTTGCTTCCTTCCTGCCCGCCGGTTCAGTTCCTTTGAACTTGGTAAAGAGATTTCTATTATGAATGGAAAAAAAATACTAAGCAGCAGTTATTGGGTTGTAAAGCAACTTATATCTCCTGCTATGTTTCCGACGGACTGGATAAAATAGTGCAGAAAAATATAAATGCAGTGCTTATCGATGTGGATATAAGTGGGAATGAAGCCAACAATTTGCTTACAAATCTTGCCCTGGATGCCATGAGTGATGAATTCGATAATTATACTGACGACTATACGGAATCTTTCACTGATTCTATTTCGCCGGAGCAACAAAAATTTATGGATGAAAGTCCTCAAATGTATAACTGGAGTACATTAACTCAGACTCAAGTACTTTTTAATGAAAATTATATTCTTTCCCTGAGGAAATTGAATTATGAATATACCGGAGGTGCGCACGGCAACTCATCATTCGTAAATCTGGTATTTAATCTTCATACAGGGTATCCGCTAAAGCTGGACGATATATTGAAACCTTCTGAAATTAATCAAATAAGTCAACTTGAGAATGGCCAGCTTCGTAAAGATTATAATATTCAGGCAGGTCATGCGCTGACTGATGCTGGGTTTTTGATTGATAAAGTAGAAAGCAACAATAATTTTTTTATCACTAAAAGCGGACTCGGGTTCACCTACAATCCATATGAAATAGCGCCTTATGTTTTTGGATCTGTTAATGTGATTATCCCCTGGAACCAACTACAACCACTTATAAACCCTAATGGGCCATTAGCATGGGCGATTAAAAAATAACCTCATTTGCAAGCTTTAAATTTATAAAAAAGAAGCTTTTGCATTTACGGTAGATGCAAACATGAAATGGAGGATTAGCAGCAATGAAGCTAATTCCAGGATTATTTTAAACCATTAAAAAAAGATGTACGAGACCGTATGCAGCATAACTTACATTTCAAGCATTACGCCGATCTCTTCTGCCACCGAGTCCACCCCGGGCAGCATCGCTTTTTCAAGTCCCATATTGAGCGCCAAAGCGGGCAATGGCAATGAGCCGATGGCTTTAACAGGAGAATCCAGATATCGAAAACATTCGTACGAAATTTTGCCTGCTAATGCTTGTGCAAATGAATTTTGAATTTGTTCTTCAGTCAGCACAATGCACTTTCCGTGTCTTTTCACTGATTCATAAATCAATTTTTCATCTAAAGGATTTAGTGTGCGCAGGTCAACTATTTCTACTGAGCCAGGGAATTTTTTCGATGCATTTTTTGCCCAATAAACACCCATACCATAGGTGATGATGCAGAGGGAATTTCCATTTTCAATTTCTTCCGGCAAAGCATTTTGTACTATATTTCCTTTGCCTAAAGGAACTATATAATCTTCATCAGGCTCAATGGTTTTAGCATCTTCAGTACCGGGATTTTTACTCCAGTACAGTCCTTTATGTTCAAACATGATCACCGGGTTGGGGTCAAGGAATGCTGCCTTTAGCAAACCTTTTAAATCGGCAGCATTGGAGGGATACACCACTTTTATTCCGCGAACGGCCAGGATGCTTGATTCATGGCAGCCAGAGTGGTAAGGCCCGCCGCCGCCATAAGCGCCAATTGGAATCCGGATCAGGGATTGAACCGGAAATTTACCCATGGTAAGGTAACAGGACTTCGACAGCTCCGTTACCAATTGATTTATAGCAGGCCATTGGTAATCTGCAAACTGAATTTCGACAATGGGTTTCACGCCCACAGCACTTAGCCCCGCAGTTGAGCCAACAATGTATGCCTCCTGTATGGCAGTATTGAATACGCGGTCGTCCCCATATTTATCAGCTAATGTTGCAGCCTCACGAAATACACCACCTAACCTTCTTCCTACATCCTGGCCGAAAAAAATAGACTCTGGAAATTTTTTAAGGATCTCATCTACCGCGTGCAACGCAGCATCCACCATCACCACTTTTAGACCGCTTGCCGGAATCCGGATTCCTTTTTCCTCTGTACACGGTGTCGGTGCAAATTCATGTTCCATAACCGTGGAAGGATCAGGTTCTTTCGCATTTACAGCACGTTCAAAATCTCTTGCAATTTTTTCCTTTGCTCTTATTTCGATCTCACTAAGAATTTCTTCAGGAATATCCTGTTGCAAAATGTACTCGCGCAGCTTTGGAAGCGGATCGTCAAGCTCATGTTTTTTAATATCATCCGGAGTCCGGTACATCTCTTTCCGCACTCCTGAAGTGTGGTGGTTCAGCAGACAAACTTTAGCGTGAATCAGTATTGGCTTCCGTTCTTCGCGAACCATCTGAAGTGCTTGCTGAACACATTCATAAGAGGCTACAAAGTCACCTCCATCTACCCGGGTTCGTTGCATGCCTTTAAAGCCTGCCGCATATTCATACGCGTCCATAGTACGCATCTCTTCTGCAGAAACAGAAATGCTCCAGCAGTTGTCCTGCACCAGATAGATAATGGGCAGTTGCTTTAAAACAGCAAATTGAAAGGCCTCCGCTACTTCTCCTTCAGTAACTGATCCATCGCCCATAGAGCATATTATAACCGGACGATCTGAGCATTGTAAAAGCCCTTTTTTTTCAAGGTATTGAATCCCCTGGGCCGCTCCCGTAGAAGGGATGGCTTGCATGCCTGTTGCGCTGGAGTGGTGGATGATGGTTGGTTTTATACCATCGGTTTTAAAAGAAGGGTGTGAATAATATTCTCTGCCACCTGAAAAGGGGTCATCACGTTTGGCAATCAGCTGAAGCATCAGTTCATACGGTTCGAATCCCAATGCAAGCAAAACACTTTCATCCCGGTAATAACCGGTAAAATAGTCGTGAGGTTTCAACTGTAGTCCTAATGCTAATTGGATGGCTTCATGACCGCGAGAAGTGGAATGGACGTATTTGCAAATCTGACGATTCTCATCGTAGGTGTGCGCCATGTATTTTACATAATTCATCAGGGTATAAGCACGTAATAATAACTGTTGATCCACTTCGCCACTTTTTAGTAGTGCGCAAAAATAACAACGTACCCGATAAGCACAAGAAACTACCGGTAGTTAGTTAATTATTGCCTGAAGAGGATTTCAGGTTAATTTTGACTGCAATGAATTTGTACTATAAAATCTATAAGCCTTATGGTATGCTGTCGCAGTTTACGCCGGAGGCTGGTCATGAAAGCCTGGCTTCTCTGCTTTCATTTCAAAGAGATGTTTATCCTGTTGGACGGCTCGATTATGATACAGAGGGCTTGTTGTTGCTTACAAATGATAAAAGAGTGAATAATGCATTACTGAATCCTGAGCATAAACATTCTAAAATTTATTGGGTGCAGGTGGAAGGAGAACCTGGCGACAACGCATTGGCACTTTTAGGCAAGGGTCTTACAATAAATATTAAAGGAGTATTGCATCAAACACAACCTGCCACGGTGAATAGCATAAAAGCTCCTTCATTTATAATGGAAAGAATACCGCCGGTAAATTATAAAAAACATCCGGTTACTTCGTGGATAGAATTAAAGATTACTGAAGGAAAAAATCACCAGGTACGAAAGATGACTGCAAAGGCTGGCCATCCCACATTAAGATTAATAAGGTATGCAATAGAAGAAATTAATATTGAAAAGATGGAAACTGGTGATGTAATTAAAATAGAAAGGGATGAATTCTATCAGAAATTAAATCTGCAGAACTTAAGGCGGCGTTTTTAATTTCAGCAAATAATGTAACTGCGTTTTGGACGCCATACTTAAGCAAATGGTAAAAAACAGGGCATACTCAACGTCCCCTACTTCACATCGAATTCCAGGAGACTTTCATCCTCTATAAAACATTCTATGTGGTCGTGAGTTGCTACTGCACCCACGCCTTCCGGTGTACCTGTAAAGATAAGATCCCCTTTTAGCAGTGTAAAAAATTGTGAAGCGTAGCTGATAATTTTTTCATAAGAAAACAGCATGTCTTTCGTATTTCCATTTTGGGCGAGCTGTTTGTTTTTATACATGCAAAAATTTAAATCATTCAAGGTTTCGAATTGAGAAGACGGAAGAAAATCCCCCACACATGCAGATCCGTCAAATGCTTTGGCAATTTCCCATGGCCATCCTTTTGATTTTAATTCACCCTGAAGATCCCTTGCGGTAAAATCTATCCCAACGGTAACGGCATCCACGTATTTGCCAGCAAATTTTTCCTGAATATTCTTCCCGTTTTTTGATATCCGTAATACAATTTCAGTCTCATAATGCACTTCATGTGAAAACGCAGGGAGAAAAAAAGGCAGTTTTTTGCGTTTTAATGCAGTATCTGGTTTCATGAAAATAACAGGCTTATCAGGAAGTGCGTTTTGCAGCTCTTTTGCATGCTCAGCATAGTTACGCGCAACACAAATGATCTTCATAAAATAAAGTTAGCCATCTGGTGTACTCAGGGAGCCGGAACTTCTTCCAAAGATTTATAAACCGGTTTCCCAAGTGACAGGATCAGATCACGTTCCCGGTTTGCTCCTGGTGATTCTTTTAACAGCAATAGCGAATCACAACTTTCCACAACTGCCATAGAAATATCCATAATCAATTTATATTCGTCATCAACTTCAGATTTTTCTAAAACAGGCAAAGCAGCGTTCACACCTATAAGCGGAATATGCCCCATTTCATAAAGTGCGACTGCCGCTTCATTCATCGCATCAAGATTTTCCTGGCGTTCTTTTCCTGTGGGAGCTGAGTATGGACCAGCAATTGCAATTTTCATAGCGTTTATAGTTAAAAATTAATTGTTAAATCATTTAAATCAATTTGCCAGGAATACGGTAGATATCACCTGAAACATCTGATCAATCCTCTCCGGGTTTACTCCCGGCTTTGTTATATATATTCATTGTCCTCTCTAATCCAATGGTCACTATGCTTTTTGTGGCCTCGGCTGCCGTTTTTATTTTTTGAGGCAGCACTGTTTTCTCTTCAATAGTCCATTTTCCTAAAACATAATCAATTTTTCGGCCTCTTGGAAAGTTTCCTTCAATACCAAATCGAAGACGCGGATATTCGGTGGTGCCAAGAGCCTCCTGAATTGAAGTCAGCCCATTGTGGTTCCCATCGCTTCCCTTGCTCCGAATGCGCAAATTTCCGAATGGAATTGCAATATCATCTACAATTATCAGGATATTTTGTTTAGATATTTCTAATCTGTCCATCCAGTATTTAACTGCTTTCCCGCTTAAATTCATAAATGTGGCAGGTTTGATCAGATGCATCTGCCGTCCTTTTATTTTAACTAATGTATACATAGCAAAACGTTCTGAAACAAAAGAAGCACCGGCTTCTTCCGCCAATGCCTCCACAATTTTAAAGCCTATGTTATGCCTGGTTTCAACATATTCCTCACCAACATTTCCAAGCCCTGCAATCAGATACTTCACAATCGAAAGGAAAGGTGAATAATTAAGATGATTGAAGACTATTATTTTTTCTTTGCTTCTTTTTTAGCGCCACCTTTTTCGGCAGCCGGAGCAGGTGCGGCACCCGCAGCGGGGGCAGCAAGAGTTCCGGCAGCAGGTGTTGCCGCGGCAACAGGAGCAGCAGCTACAGGAGTTTCTTCCTTAACCTGACGTGGAACAAATACAGACACAATCGGAATATGCGGCGCATTTAAAAATTCAACACCATCCATCTTCATTTCGCTTATTCTGATCGACTTTCCGAGCTCCAGATGATCAATCTTTACCGTAATGTGTTCCATAAGATCTTTAGGGTAGAGACGCACCTTTAATTTCTTTACCCGCTGATTTATTTTGCCACCCTCTTTTGTACCAACGGGCGTTCCTTCTAATGTAATGGGCAGCTGAACGGTCAGCTTTTTATGCTCATTTAATTCAAGAAAGTCAATATGCTGAATCTCATCTGTTAGCGGATCAAACTGAATTTCCTGCATTACGGCGGTAGATTCTTTGCCATCCAGTTTAATAGTGGCAGTATAGAATTCGGGGGTGTAAACCAGATCTTTAAAAGCAGTTGCAGGTGCACAGAAGCTGACATTTTTTTCACCCCCGGAGATGCTGCAGAGTATCTGTCCGCTTTTTCTTAAACTCTTAATTTCAGCCTTCCCGGAAGTATTTCGTATTTGTCCTTCAATCGTGATTGTCTTCATTCTAAAAAAATTTAAATCAATTATTAATAAACAATGAGGTAATGGATTTGTGCTGGTACATATTCTGTATGGCAGTCGCAAATAATTCAGCCACGCTTAGTACTTTAATTTTTGAGGAGGGATGCTTTAGTGGAACGGTATTACAAACTACTACTTCACTCAATGAAGAATTTTCTATAGTTTCATAAGCGTTTCCTGATAACACCGGATGTGTAATTAAAGCGCGAACGCTTAATGCGCCTTTGGCAAGCAGAAGATCCGATGCATTTGATAAAGTATTTCCAGTGTCAATAATATCATCCACAATTATAACATTTCTACCGGTTACATCACCTATAACTGTCATTGCTGAAACCTCATTAGGGCGCTTCCGGTATTTATCGCAGATAACCATTTCTTTATTGAAATACAGCGCATATGCCCGCGCACGGTTTACCCCGCCCACATCCGGTGCTGCAAAGGTTACATCATGTAAATCCAATGACTTAAGAAAGGGAATAAATGTGGTTGAGCTTTCAAGGTGATCTACGGGAATATCAAAAAAACCTTGTATCTGCGGTGCATGCAAATCCATTGTCATCATACGATTGGCACCTGCTGCTGTAATCAGATTGGCTATAAGTTTAGAGGCAATGGGAACCCTCGGTTTATCCTTTCGGTCTTGCCTGCCGTAACCGAAGTAAGGAATAACTGCAGTTATATATTCAGCTGAAGCACGGCGCGCTGAATCAATCAGGAGCAGCAGTTCAAACAAATTATCGGCAGGGGCAATAGTAGACTGAATCAGAAAGACATAATCACCGCGTATAGATTCCAATATTACAGGACATATTTCGCCATCACTGAAATGACGCACTTCTATCTTACCTAATTCGGTGCCATAGGCTTCCGCAATCTCTGTGGCAAGATATTGTGAATTTGTACCTGAAAAAATACGAACCTGGGATTCCATTTAGATTTAGGGAGCGCAAATATAGTGGAAATAATAGTTTACGGTAATAATATACGTTCAATTATCATAGCAGGTAAACACTTAAACAATTAATTCAGCTCCTTATCATTTGCCGGCATATCATCAGAATCCAGACAGTCGTAGTTGACCTGCCTGGGCTCGAACCAGGAGACTTCTGAACCAAAATCAGACGTGTTACCAATTACACCACAGGTCAGTAGGGAGCAGCAAAAGTAATTGCAGAATTTCAATTTACAAATTGTAAATAATACAATTCCCTATAAGGATTAAAACAATATTGTTCAGTCTTTACTGTTGTTCTTACCTGCTTGCTGTCTTTTGTTTACTGAATTGCTATTTTTGCCTGTTTTTTAAAAATTTATAGATGCCTCCCTTTAAAACAATTAACAATATTTCCGGCTGGATTGTATTCATATGTGCTACCGTTGTTTATTTACTCACTGCCGAACCTACAGGAAGTTTCTGGGACTGTGGTGAATTTATTAGTTGTGCTACAAAGCTCCAGGTAGCTCACTCTCCGGGAGCACCTCTGTTTATTATGGTCGCTCACTTATTCACGTTGCTTACCGGCAATCCTGAGAACAAGGCAGTTATGGTTAATTATTATTCAGGAATAATGAGCGGATTTACCATACTGTTTCTCTTTTGGACCATAACTATTTTTGCAAGAAAAATTATTGGTAAAAGAGAAGCAGATTTAACTCTTCCTGAAGTTATTGCCGTTATAGGCTCAGGGTTAATCGGTGCTTTCGCTTACACTTTTTCTGACTCATTTTGGTTTTCTGCTGTGGAAGGTGAAGTTTATGCTTCTTCTGCTTTCTTCACTGCACTGGTTTTTTGGGCCATGCTTAAATGGGAAGCCGTTGCCGATGAACCGTATGCCGACCGATGGATACTTTTTATTGGCTATATGATAGGACTCTCTATTGGAATCCATTTACTCAATCTGCTTACCATACCAGCCCTTGTATTTATTTATTACTTTAAAAAGTTTAAGCCAAGCACCTGGGGAATGGTAAAGGCATTGGTGATCGGTTCAGCAATTCTCGGCTTCGTTCAGTATGGAATTATTCCCCAGATACCTAATTTTTCTGAGAAGTTTGATATCCTTTTTGTAAATAGTTTTGGATTACCGTTCAACAGCGGCACACTTTTCTTTTTTATTCTGCTCAGCGGATTAATATTATTTGGCATCTATTATTCTTACCGGAAATCAAATTATTACCTAAATACCGCTGTGCTGACGGTACTTTTAATTTGTATCGGGTATTCTTCTTATGTAATGGTGGTGATACGGGCCAGTGCAAATCCTTCTATAAATATGGGATCTCCAAGCGATCCGCCGGCGCTCCTTTCTTATCTTAACCGGGAGCAATATGGAAATAGTCCATTAATGTATGGCCAGGTTTTTACTGCACAGGCCACTGATATCGACAGGGCAAATGGAGAAGCGCATTATTATCCGGACGAAAAGAGCCATAAATATATTGTGCTCGATCACAAGCCTGTCATTAAATACGCTGATCAGGATAAGATGCTTTTTCCGCGCGTTTGGGATAATGATGATCCGCAGCATATTCACTTTTACCAGCGATGGCTCAATTTAAAAGAAGGGCAAAAACCCACTATGGGTGACAATCTGAAATTTTTCTTCACCTACCAGGTAGGTTTCATGTATTGGCGATATCTTATGTGGAATTTTGCAGGAAGACAGAATGATCTACAGGGAAATGGTGAAATTAACCATGGAAACTGGATCAGCGGACTGCCCTTTTTTGATAATGCCCGGCTTGGAGATCAAACCAATCTGCCGGAGTCTATGAAAGATAATAAGGGAAGGAATAAATTTTTTATGTTGCCTTTCATATTGGGGCTAATTGGAGCAATATACCAGTTCAACAAAAATAAAAATGATGGATGGGTAGTGCTGCTTTTATTCTTTTTTACCGGCCTTGCCATTGTCATTTATCTTAACCAGGTACCCTTACAGCCACGTGAACGGGATTATTCTTATGCAGGATCTACCTATGCATATGCGGTATGGATAGGTTTGGGAGTGCTTGCTATTTACAATTATTTACAGAAGAAAATTTCAGCCCGCAATGCTGCATTAACAGCTACGCTGGTATGTGCCATTGTTCCATTTGTAATGGGTGAGCAGGGATGGGATGATCATGATCGCTCTCATCTCTACACCGCTCGTGACTTTGGCAGAAACTATCTTGAATCATGTGCACCAAATGCAATACTGTTTACACAGGGTGATAACGATACATACCCATTGTGGTATGCTCAGGAAGTGGAGGGAATTCGTAACGATATTAGGATAGTCAATTTAAGTCTTCTTGGAGTAGATTGGTATATTGATAATCTGAGAAGAAAAGTAAATCATAGCGACCCGGTCATAATTTCGGTTGACAGTGCATCGTATCGCGGTTCCACGCGCGATTACATGAGATTTTATGATAATAAAGCGATCAATCAAAATCAATATTACTCCCTCAGCTCCGTGCTGGATTTTATGTTCAGCAGTGATAAGAAAAATATGCTCGATTATGGAGATATGACTATCAATTACCTGCCTGCAAAAAATCTTTATATACCGGTTAATAAGCAGGAGATGGTTGCAGATAAGGTGGTGCAGCTATCAGATACCTCAAATATTGTTTCCCGCCTGGAGTGGAAATTAAGCAAATCGGCGATCCTCAAGAATGATTTGATGGTGCTTGAAATTATTCGTTCAAACCTTTGGAAACGTCCCATATATTTTGCCATTTCAGTGGACCCTGATTCCTATATGGGTTTAAACGATTATCTCCAGCAGGAAGGATTGACATACAGGTTAGTACCTGTTAAAGCTAAAAATTCTGATGCAGCCACATTTGGCCTGGCAGGATTTGTTCAGCCAGACCTCATGTATAACAACGTTATGAATAAATTTTCCTGGGGAGGTGTAGATAAATATAATGTGTATTTGGATGAAACTGTTTTGCGTATGGTAACTAACCTCAGAACTAATTTCCTTCGTCTTTCCGACGCTCTGATGGCAGAAGGTAAAAAAGATTCAGCCATTGCCGTTTTAGATAAATGCCAGAAAGTATTGCCTGAAAGAAATGTCCCCATTTCTTATATAAATGTTGCAATTGCAAGGGACTATTATGACCTGGGGGAGAAAGAGAAAGGTCAGGTAATGGCGAAGAGATTGCTGGATACTTACACTGATAATCTAAAATATTTTGCTTCACTGGACCCGGATAGTAAGCAAGCCTATACACGTGATATGAATGAAGGAGTAGCTGCCATTAATCAGGTCGCGGAAATGGCGCAAAGCCATGGAGATTCAACACTCAGTAAGCAAGCCCAGGAAACATTTCAAAAATATGTAAGCCTGTATACGCAGCCCAATCAATAGTTTATAATTATGTGTACCGATGTTGGATGAAAAACAGGCCATCAATTAGATTGGGTGGAAAAGAAATATTCAGGCAGCAGTTTACGGGCAAATATTATTCATGGCATTCATCCTGTTGAAGAAGCATTGAATTCTGGCAGAACAATTGAAAAAATTTTTATTGCCAAAGATATCCGGAAGGCGGGTTTTATCGATTTTCTTAAAAAAGCACGGGAAAAATATATTCCCATTCAATTTGTTCCTGTAGAAAAATTAAACCGCCTTGCAGGTAATAACCATCAGGGAGTTGCTTGTATTATTGCTCTTATCCAATATTATCAAACGCAGGATATTATAGCTCAGAGTTATGAAAAGGGTCAGTCTCCATTATTGCTGCTTGCAGACAGGGTAACGGATGTTAGAAATTTTGGGGCTATTGCACGAACCGCTTATGCCGCAGGCGTGCAGGGAATAATTATTCCTGAAGCAGAATCAGCTGCAATAAATGCAGAGGCTATGAAATCATCAGCAGGTGCGCTCAACAATATTCCCGTTTGCCGTGAAAAGAATTTATTAACCATCCTGAAGCAATTAAAATTAATTGGGATCCAAACTATAGCCTCTGATGTGAAAGGATCTAAGTATATTTTTGATTGTAACCTTCAAATTCCAACAGCGATTATTGTAGGCTCCGAAGGAGAAGGGATTGCACCTGAGCTGTTACGTATCGCTGATGAAATAGTAAAGATCCCTATGGCTAATAACTTTAATTCCTACAACGTATCAGTAGCTACCGGAATGATGCTTTACGAAGCCATGAAGCAACGAATGGAGCATTAAGGGAATATCGGAACGGATTTTTTTCATTCCGTAAAATCTTCTAATATTTGCGCCCATTATGCCTATAGATGAATCAGACAAAACCAACTCTGTAACCGGGTTAGATACTATTGCAACTCCCACAGTAGACATACCCGTATACAGTGATGTTCCAGCCATCACCTTAGTTCCTCTCACCAAGCAGTATCTTAAAGAAGTAAAGCAGTATGTACCTGACGGAAGCCGCTATTACTTTTCAGATGGCGTGTCGGAGGTAGAAGTAAAAGTTATAAGCGATGAAATTATCAGGATAAGAATGGCTCCCCAGGGTGAATTTCTCGAAGAATTTTCATATGCTATTGAAGAGCGCAAACACCATACATCGCGTATTGAATTATCAGAAACTTCAGAGTATTATGCAGTGTCTACCAATGTTGTGGCATGCAAAATCAAAAAAAAGGATTTTACTATCTCATTTGTTGATCTTCAGGATATGGTGATCAATGAAGATTCACAGCCGATGCATTGGGAAGAGAACACTGAGTTTGGCGGGTATTACGTTTATTGTTCAAAAAAATATCAGCAGAATGAGCATTTCTTTGGATTAGGTGATAAGGCAGATGACCTGGACCTGTTAGGAAAAAGATTTGTGATGTGGGGAACCGACGCCTATGCCTTTATGCGCAATAGTGATCCGCTCTATAAAAATATTCCTTTCTATATCGGAATACACAAAAATGTCAGCTACGGAATCTTCTTTGATAACACATTTCGTTCTTCCTTCGATTTTGCAAAAGAAAATCCATCTGCTGTAAGCTTTTGGGCAGATGGTGGCGAGCTCCAGTACTATTATATTCATGGACCTAATATGATGGATGTAGTAAAACGGTATACGGCATTAACCGGTTCTCATCCTTTGCCTCCATTATGGGCTTTAGGCTTTCATCAGTGCCGATGGAGCTATTATCCGGAAGCACGTGTACGCGAGATTGCAGAAACGTTCCGCGCAAAGAAGATTCCATGTGATGTCATCTATCTAGACATTGATTATATGGATGGATACCGTTGTTTTACATGGAATAAAAAATATTTCCCAAATCCTAAAAAAATGATGCAGGATTTGCAATTACAGGGATTTAAAACAGTAGTTATTATCGACCCTGGAATAATGGTGGACGAAAACTACTGGGTTTTTAAAGAAGGAAGGGACAACAAATATTTTTGCAGGAGGTGCGATGATTATTTTATGGAAGGGCAGGTATGGCCCGGAAGGTGCCAGTTTCCTGATTTTACCAATCCGAAAGTTAGAGACTGGTGGGGAGGCTTATTTAAAGAATTGGTAGACCAGGGTATAGCAGGGGTATGGAATGATATGAATGAACCTGCCGTGTTCGGTCAGGGAACTTTCCCTTTAGATGTCCGTCACAATTACGATGGTTATCGCGGTTCCCACCGTAAAGCCCATAATATATATGGAATGCAGATGGTTCGCGCAACTTATGAAGGGTTAAAAAAGCTTCAGAAGAATAAGCGTCCCTTTACCATTACAAGGTCAGGCTATTCAGGTGTCCAGCGTTATTCATCTACGTGGACGGGTGATAACACTGCTTCATGGGATCATCTTAAGCTTGCCGTTCAAATGCTTCAAAGGTTAAGTGTATCAGGCATATCTTTTTCCGGATCTGATATTGGCGGATTTACCAAAGATTCTGATAGTGAATTATATGTAAGATGGATACAGGTGGGCGTATTTTCTCCGCTAATGCGCGTGCATAGTGCGGGAGATACCAGCAACCGCGAACCCTGGTCCTTTGGTCTTAAGGTTGAAAAAATTGTTAAAAAGTTTATAGAACTCAGGTATCAGCTGATGCCTTATATATATTCCGTATTCTGGGAAAATCACCGTTATTTCTTTCCCATGCTCCGCCCATTGTCCATGGTAGAACAGGAAAATACAGATAATTACCAGCGGGATGATGAATTCACTATAGGTGACAAAATTCTGATTGCACCAATCTTACATCAAGGCCTTAACTCACGAAAAGTATATCTGCCCCAGGGTATTTGGTACAACTTCTGGGATTTTACGGTACATCAGGGAGGACAATCCTATGAAGTACAAGCTCCGCTTGATTCTATGCCAATTTTTATAAAGGCTGGCTCAATAATTCCTGAATATCCTGTTATGCAGTATACCGGAGCAGAGGAGATTGATGAAATGCTTTTAAATGCATATTATGCTCCTTACCTCGTAAACTCCTTTATGTTCGAGGACTATGGAGATACTTTTGGCCATGAGCAAAATATTTATGCGGAGAAAAAGTTTGAAATGACAACGTCCACGCGGTCTGTAACAGTGAAGCAGGAAATGGAAGGATTATTTACACCCCGGTATGATTTTTACCGCTTAAAATTCTATGGGATTCCTTTTCATGTAAGCAGTGTTTATATTGATGGAAAGCAAATTTCAGGAGTAAAAAAGATTTCAAGAAAAAATATCCTTGTCTTTCGTGTTCCAAAGAATTTCAAACGGCTTGAAATACTGGGTTAACGCTTTAATCTGATATTCCACTGCGAAGCTATAAGCAATATCTTTATTGCATCTTCTCTTTCCAGGTCACGAAACTACTCATACATCGTAGTTAAAACAGGCGCTGATGTAGTCATTTGATGCTTTTAAAATCTGCACTCACTGAAGAAGAGGATATTGAGATTTCCCGACAACCAGGGTTGCTGTAGCATTATTTTATTCCTTGTTCGTCCTGATTAATATAACTGTTAAATTTGAAGTCAAATCAAACAATAATGTCCGCAGAACAAGTTTCGGATACTAAGGATGATCAGAATACAGGACTAAGCGCGCGGGCTCAACGCAACCAGCGCTCTATACGGGAAGATGGCACCTTTAATATTGAGAACAAGGGCATGCCTTTGTTTCGTCCTGATGATATTTATCTGGGGTTGCTCACTATGCCATGGTGGAAGTTTAGCCTCATTGTAATAAGTTTTTATGTAATACTTAATTCTCTTTTCGCTGCTATTTATTATGCAATAGGTATAGACCATCTTACCAATATCGAAGGAACCACCCAGTGGGAAAAGCTTCTGGAGGCATTTTTTTTCAGCGCGCAATCCTTAACTACTGTTGGGTATGGAAGAGTAGCTCCTGTGGGGATTACCACGAGCTCAGTCGCAGCTATAGAATCGCTCCTGGGATTACTTGGTTTTGCTCTTGCCACAGGCTTGCTGTTTGGGCGCTTCTCTAAAGCAACTGCAAAAATTGTCCACAGTACTAACATGTTAATTTCTCCATTTAAAGAAGGGACAGGATTGATGTTTCGCATTGCTAACATGCGTGAAACACAATTAGTTGAGGTGGAAGTAATAGTAACACTTTCTAAAATTACAGTTGAAAAGGGGAGAGAGGTGCGGCGATTTTACCAACTGAATCTGGAGCGGAATAAGATTACTATGTTCCCTATGGCGTGGACCGTTGTTCACCCGATTGATGAAACCAGCCTGCTCTACGGCCTTACCCACGAGGAGATTAAATATGATGATATGGAGTTCCTTATTTATTTTAAGGGATATGATGAAACCTTTTCACAAAATGTACACCATCGCATCTCTTATCGTGCAGATGATATTGTATGGGGCGCCAGGTTTATAGTCAACTATGAATTGCAATCCAATGGACCTACTATTCATTACCTGAACAAAGTAAGTGATTATGAATTAACGGATTTGCCTGTAATTTCTATTGAAAATGAAAAAGACAGAAAACAGCTGGTTCAATAAATATATCATATAGACTTAAAATCATGCTGTAGAACAGACACCTGTTTCTCGTAATTTTTATGTTTATAAAACTGTAACCTTTTAGCTTTTAAACGTTATATCATTACGTTCAACTTGAATTATCCATGAAAAAAGTCTCTCTGTTTTTTGGTTCCTTATTTTTTTTATTAAGTGCTAAAGCACAAATTATTCCCACTTGGAGCAATGAAGTTGCCAGCATTATATATGATAATTGCAGCTCTTGCCATCACGTGGGTGGAATTGGCCCTTTTTCTCTGATGTCTTATGAAGATGCAGTGAATAACGCTTTTGGTATTCAATCGCAAACTGCCGCGCGACTGATGCCGCCCTGGAAACCTGATCCGAATTATCGTCATTTTAAAGATGAACGGATTCTTTCTGATTCCGATATCAATACGCTGTCAAGCTGGGTGAATGGTGGAACTCTTTCAGGAGATTTAACAATAGCTCCTGCGCCCCCTGTTTTTAATAGTGGTTCTCAAATGGTAGCAATTGATGAGTCTATTCAATGGCCACAATGGACGGTTACTACTGATGTCGACCAATATCGCACATTCGTGATTCACTCTGATTATGAGCAGGATACTTACCTGAATCAAATTGAATACCTGCCTGGAAACGGCTCCGTTGTTCATCACATGGTACTTTTCTACGACGAGAAAGCTACTTCATGGAATACGGATCAGAATGATCCTCTGCCGGGATACGAAAGCTATGGATTGGGCCCCACCAGTTATTCAGCAGTAATTATTGGTGCATGGGCACCCGGTTCCGGTATTTTTGAATTGCCTTCCAATATGGGAATCCGAATTCCTGCAGGAGCTGATATCGGTTTGGAAATTCACTACTCACCTGGTGCAAATGGACTAACGGACAGTTCTGTTGTAAATTTTAAATTCAGCATTGCAGCCGCTCCGCGTGAAGTTTATGTGGATGCTGCTTTAAATCATCTCATCAATTTAACTGATGGTCCGTTATATATTCCTGCCAATACCGTGAAATCATTCCATGAGAAATTGAAGATAACAGGCGGTGATCTATCTCTTGTTTCCGTTTTTCCACATATGCATAAAGTGGGTACCGAAATTCATTCCTGGGCTGTAAGCGCAAATAATGATACTACAAACCTTGTTTCTATTCCTCAATGGAGCTTTCATTGGCAGGGATTTTATGAATACCAGAAATTAATTCACATTACAAACTTGTCCACTTTATGGGGCGAGGCCACTTATGACAATACCATAAATAATCCGGACAATCCAAGCAATCCACCGCAGGATGTAGTTTCTGGAGAGCATACCACGGATGAAATGATGATTATCTTTTATGCATATCTCGCCTATCAGCCTGGTGATGAAAATATTATTCTTGACAGTTCCTCGATAACTTCTGTTTCAGATCATCCAATAAATCCCGGACTGTCTGTGCAAACCTTTCCAAATCCTTTAATAGAACAGCTATTTATTCATTTGCAGCTATCAAAGAGTAGTAATCTTCATTTTAAAATATTTAATATGGCCGGAGCAATTGCAAAAACATGGGATGAATATCATGTTTCTCCAGGCTTGTACTCTTCTGCAGTAACTGTTAATAATTTATTGCCGGGAATTTATTTTCTGGAAATAATCAGTAATGAGGGAACAGTGGTCCAAAAAATTATAAAGCAGTAAGTTGTTATCAATTATAAATTGTATTAATCCGTTCCAGGCCCTGGAACGGATTTTTATTTGAAAGAATAACAGTAATCTTCAGTCAAAGCTTTTGATCTTGTAAGGTCTCAAAGCACTATCTTTGCTACCCTTAAAATCTGTCCTTACAATTGATGGAAGAAACCTATCGGGAAACGCTCACTATTGAACCTTTGGCTTTGCGGGATAGGTTAAGCTTAAAAGCGTCTGATGAAAACCGCCAGGGTGAAGTATACCCGGAATACAGTGAAGAGATGAAGGCTACTCCGTTGCATCGAAAATTTTATATAGAAAGTTATGGCTGCCAGATGAATTTCAGTGATTCGGAAATTGTAGCTTCTATTTTAATGAAGGACAATTTTATTCCGGTTGAAAAATTTCCGGATGCTGATTTAATCCTTATTAATACATGTGCAATACGGGAGAGTGCGGAGCAAAAAATAAGGCAGCGGCTTACTGAATTCAGTAAAGTAAAAAAGAAAAATCCCGATGCATTGATAGGTGTGCTGGGCTGCATGGCAGAAAGGTTGAAATCCAGGCTGCTGGAAGAAGAAAAGATCGTTGACCTTGTTGTAGGTCCGGATGCTTACCGCGATCTTCCATCGCTGATTGCCAGGGCCGAGGACGGACAGAAAATGGTGAATGTTTTACTATCGCGCGAAGAAACTTATGCAGACATTAGTCCTGTACGGTTAAGCAGCAATGGAATTTGCGCATTTATTTCAATAATGCGTGGCTGCAATAATATGTGCTCTTTTTGTGTAGTGCCCCTTACCCGGGGGCGGGAAAGAAGCAGGGATCCTTATTCGATTGTTAAAGAAGCAGAGAACCTTTTTGACCAGGGTTTTCGGGAAGTAACATTACTGGGTCAAAATGTGGATTCTTATTCGTGGAAAAATGAGGTAACAAACGAATCGGTAACCTTCGCGCAGCTATTAATGAAAGTAGCATTAATACATTCTGATTTAAGAGTTCGCTTTTCTACTTCTCATCCCAAGGATATTACTGCTGAAGTTATTTTAGCTATAAATAAGTGTCCTAATATCTGCAGCTATATCCATCTTCCGCTCCAGTCAGGAAGTTCCGCTGTTTTACAACGCATGAATCGTACTTATACAAGGGAATGGTATATCAATAAAGTAGATACGATCCGTTCTTTAATTCCGGGTTGCGGAATTTCGACAGATATAATCGCCGGTTTTTGCGGCGAAACGGAAGAAGAACATTTTGAAACTTTAGAGGTAATGGATTACGTGCAATTTGACATGGGGTATATGTTTAAATATTCTGAAAGGCCCGGTACTCCAGCTGCCAGAAAGATGAAAGATGATATACCTGAACAAACAAAAAATTTTCGACTGCAGCAGATCGTTGATTTACAACACCGCATTCAGGTAATTAATAATTCCAGGGAAGTGGGTAAACAGGTAAGGGTTTTAGCGGAAGGATATTCAAAAAGATCAAAAGAACATTTATTCGGCAGAAGCTCAGAAAATAAAGTAGTTGTTTTTCCCGAAGGAGGTTTTAAAAAAGGCGATTATGTAAACGTTAAAATTCTTGGCTATACTTCTGCTACTTTAATGGGGGAAGCAATTTAGTTACCGGTTTTGTTATAATATTTATAAACCACTGTGAAAAACGAATTCAGGTTAAGTAAATGGAATTACAAAGTATAAAGCAGCGATTCGGAATTATTGGTAATTCGGAGGGTTTACATCATGCGCTTACTGTAGCAATACAAGTTGCGCCAACTGATCTAACAGTTTTAATAAATGGTGAAAGCGGGGTAGGAAAAGAAATATTTTCAACGATCATTCATCAGTTAAGCCCAAGAAAACATAACCCGTTTATTGCTGTAAACTGCGGGGCGATTCCTGAAGGCACAATTGATTCTGAATTATTTGGCCATGAAAAAGGATCGTTTACAGGAGCTCATGAAGCCCGCAAGGGATACTTTGAAACAGTAAATGGTGGCACTATATTCCTGGATGAAGCAGGCGAGCTCCCCCTTGGCACTCAGGCGCGCCTTCTGAGAGTATTGGAATCTCAGGAATATATACGGGTTGGATCATCTAAAATTCAAAAAACAGATGTAAGAGTTATTGGCGCAACCAATGTTAATTTGCTTGATCGCATTCATCAGGGCCGATTTCGGGAAGATCTTTACTACAGGCTGAATACTGTGCCTATTACAGTCCCGCCTTTAAGAGAACGTAAAGAAGACATTCCCCTTCTCTTCAGAAGATTTTCTATCGACTTTGCAGAAAAATACAGAACTACACCCATTCAGCTCGATGAGGAAGCTAAAATCTTACTGGTTAATTACAGCTGGCCCGGCAATGTTCGTGAATTAAAAAATATGGCCGAACAAGTTTCTGTTCTGGCAAAAAATAAACTGGTTACGGCAGATGAATTAATCACTTTTGTTCCCAATTCAAAACAATCTAACCTGCCAATGATAGCAGGTATTAATGGTGCTGAAATTTCAGAAAGGGAAATTTTATACAAGGTGCTTTTTGATATGAGGAACGATATAAACGATTTGAAAAAGATTGTATATGGATTAATTCCCGGTGAACAGTTGCAACACACTACCTCTATAAAATCTTCTGATGGTTATCCTGAATCGCGAAACTATCTGCCTGATCAGCCCATTGTAATCGATACCAAGAATACTACACCAATAGAAGTGGAGGAATCTTTATCTATTTCCGATAAAGAAAAAGAACTGATTCAGCGGGCTTTAAAAAAACACCGGAGCAAGCGAAAAGATGCAGCCAGGGATCTCGGTATTTCCGAAAGGACCCTTTACAGAAAAATTAAAGAATATAAAATAGCAGAATAACTAAATGGCGAATGAGTACTGTTGATGATCAGATTGATAATATTTAGTTTAAATTATGGTTTAGTTTATGAGATAAATCGAAATGAAATTTATAAAATATTGCTTTCTTATTATTACTTTTTGTGCATGTACCAGCTGCGGTGTATATTCTCTTACCGGTGCCTCTATTGATCCGGATGTAAAAACATTTACGGTTCATTATATAGCAAACCAGGCACAGATTGTAATCCCTACTTTAAGTCAGTCTTTTACTGAAGCACTAAAAAATAAACTGTCAACAGGAACCAATTTAAAAATGGTGGAGAGCAGCGGAGATCTTGAGTTTCAGGGTGCTATTACTCAATACAATATCTCGCCAGCTGCAGCTGTAGCCAATGAAACGGCTGCGCTTAACCGGATCACGATATCAGTAAGTATTGAATTTATTAACCATAAAAATGAAAAACAATCATGGACATCAACGTTTTCTCGATATGCTGATTATAGCAGCAGCCAGGACCTTGCTTCTGTGCAGGTGCAACTGATTGATGATATTAATAGTCAGTTGGTAGACGATATCTTTAACAAGGCTGTCGTAAACTGGTAATATGGATGCAACCATGCTGCTTTCCCTTTTAAAAGATCCATCGGTGCTTAAAAGTACAGATGTAAAGGCTTTGGAAGAGCTGGTAATCCAATTTCCCTATTTTCAAACTGCGCACTTACTGCTGCTTAAAAAATATCAAATTGAAAATCATCCGGATTTTGAAAAACAGCTGAATATAACTGCTTTATATGCTGTTGACAGATCAAAATTATTTGATTGGGTACAAAAAAACGTCGACATTTCCGATGCGCCATACAGTGACCTTTTTTTAGAAAATGAACTGTTTTTACTCAATGAATCCGGAACAGTTGTAGAACTAAGCCCTGGGTTTATTCCGGATGATGAAAAGGAAGAATTGGTGGAAGAAAACGATCCCGAAATACAATCTGTTAGTACTATAGAAGAAGAATTCATCTTAAGGTATGCAGACCCGGATTTGAAGGAAAAGCAGGCAGATAAATCTTTTAATATGGAATCTGCTGCGCAACTAAAAGATGAAAACTATCCTGATAGGAATGAAGCGTTTCAAAAAACGACTTCATCTAAAATATCGGAAGATAAATGGAGCAGGGAAGAAGTGCAGGACTTAAAAGAAGATTTATTGATTACCAGTCAGAACGGAAGTGCCTCAGAGTTTTTTCCTATGGAAATAGAGGAGCAAAATTTAGTTGAAGATATTACTGAAATTAACCGGGAGTCAGATGCGGTTATAAGGCTTGAATCAGTAACCACGGAAGTGCCTGATAAAGCGAAAAATATCACTTTAGGTAAAGTTGAAGAAGGCTTCAGAATTAATAAGCAGGTACAATCTCCGGGACAATTTCTTCCTCAAAAATCATATACATTTCAGGAATGGTTAACATTTTTTAGGCATGAGGATTATAAAGGAACTAATAAAAATATTCCTCAAGTAAAAGGTGGGAGTGAAGAAAAAGAGATTACCATCACGCCGTTACACACACTTGGTAAACCGGATAAATTATATTTAGGTGGCATTCAGTCTGAACTGGAGACAATAGATAAAATAGTTTCTGTACTTAAGCCTCATGAAGCTTTAAAATCTGAAAAAAAGCTTTCTCCGGAAGATCTCGCGCAAAAGAGCCTGGAGCTTGATGAAGAAATGATTAGCGAAACGCTTGCTGAAATTTATGGCAAGCAAGGTAAATATGATAAAGCTATCCGTATGTATGCACGCCTGAGTTTGAAATTTCCTGAAAAATTATCGTTCTTTGCAGCCCGCATCAAAGAATTGAAGCGCAACCAGCAATCTGGTTAGTACAGAAAGCTGCGGGTCAACAATGATTGCTTCAAATGCTATTGATGAAATTTAAAAAATCAACATGTATTCCCTTATCACTATTCTTATTGTAATTGCCTGTGTTTTACTCATTTTAGTTGTTTTAATTCAGAATCCAAAAGGGGGGGGGCTTTCTCAGACATTTGGAGGTATATCCAATCAATTTCTAGGGGTAAAACGAACAACAGATTTTCTGGAAAAAGCAACCTGGGGTTTTGTTATAGGTATATCGCTTCTTAGTTTGATAACTTTTGCTTTTGTGGGAAGTGGCCCTGTAGTTAACACAGGTCCTAAATCAGAACTGGAGAATGCAACCCCCGCCCCACCTCCTATAAAAAATCTACCTTCAGCGCCTGCAACGCAGTCGCCTCTTGATTCTACGAGAAAATAATTCTACAGGAATTTTTTATGCTGCTATTGTATAGATATACCGTACGAGAGATCTTTTAGCAACAGGCAAAAGAGTTTCATTTAAAGGATAAACATTTTTCGATTCAATTACAAAAGCTGCAGGGTTTGTCGAATTTTTAAATTCACGGATCAATTGAAACTTTATCGATTCGAAGGTATTGCTGATGCTGCGTGAATAGTGACCGATAAACTGGGTTTTAATTCCCCTGAATTTCTCAGTTACATTTTCAAATAGGGTAATTTCATAGCTATAAACCTGTGTGTCACTTGATTTCGATTGTGTCAGCATCATATAACCATTTTCCGGGTTAAGTGAAACAATACCTACCGGAAAAATCATGAGGTTTTCTTCTACAGACTGATAAATTTCCTTACCGTTTTCAAGAAAGTGATGAATTCGGGGCACTGCAAAATCAATTATAGATTCTACCTCCTTTAAATAATCTTCATCAGCAATCAGCTTTTCAAATTCAATTTTAAAATTTTCTAAATCCATTTTGGTAATGTGCTTTGGAAAAAGCTGCGAAGTATATGTTTTATTTTTTTTTATGGTAACCAGGTTATTATAGTGCAATACCAGGTCTGATAGTACCGGGTATAATTTTTTTTCATCGAAGTCACGACTTACTTCCTGTAAATATGCCAGCAAAATATACTTCTTATATTCAAAATCAATCGTTCCCTGAGTAAGCCAGTCGGAACTTAGTTTTTTCATTTTCGCAGAATTATTTCACTACTATGTTACAAAAATTTTAAGAAATGGTAACCTGTCAGAATATGCTTAATAGTTGAAACATTCCTATATCGGAAAATAATAGTATTTCTCTATGGCCTCTTCTTATCAGATTAATGGTTTATATAAAGTCCTCCCCTAACAACTTGCTAAATGTTATTTGTTGGTATGTAATGACTGTTAAGAAGAGGTTATCCCAAAATGTCAATTATTAAAAAGTATCTGAATAATGAAATACTGTCATAATGGTTACCTTTGCCGCCCGAAACATTTTCTTTATATGCCTAATCTGTCATGAAAATGCACGTGGCATGACAATCGCAATGGGCAAGAGTCTTCAGAAAAGCGATTTATAACCTAAAATCAAAAAATAAATTATGTCAAAAGTAAATTTGAAACCGTTGGCTGACCGTGTCTTAGTACAGCCTGCAGATGCCGAAGAAAAAACAAAGGGCGGCATTATTATTCCGGACACTGCAAAAGAAAAACCTATGAAAGGTACCGTAATGGCCGTAGGTGGTGGTAAAAAAGATGAACCAATGACGGTGAAGGCCGGAGATACGGTATTATATGGCAAATACGCCGGAACTGAAATCACCATTGAAGGTCAGGAATATTTGATTATGCGTGAGAGCGATATTTTCGCAATAATATAATCATTATGCCTTTAAATGCAGACTACAGTATAATAGCATTACTCCCCTTGAATACAAAACTTTAAAATCTTTAAACATGTCAAAACTAATAAATTACACTACAGATGCCCGGGATCGCCTGAAAAAAGGAGTTGATTCATTGGCCGATGCAGTAAAGGTTACACTTGGTCCTAAAGGACGCAATGTTGTGATTGAAAAAAAATATGGTGCACCCCTGATCACAAAGGATGGTGTAACTGTAGCAAAAGAAATCGAGCTGGAAGACCCTATTGAAAATATGGGTGCCCAAATGGTGAAGGAAGTTGCTTCCAAAACTGCTGATGTAGCAGGCGATGGGACTACTACTGCAACGGTACTTGCCCAGGCAATGATTACTGCAGGATTGAAAAATGTAGCTGCCGGCGCCAATCCTATGGATTTGAAACGTGGTATGGATAAGGCATCAATTGCAGTTATTGAGCATTTAAAAAGTCAGTCACAGCAGGTCGGTAACGACAATAATAAGATTGAAGCTGTGGCAACCATTTCTGCAAACAATGATTCAGAGATCGGAAAATTGATTGCGGAAGCAATGACGAAAGTTAAAAAAGAAGGTGTTATAACTGTTGAAGAAGCCCGTGGAACAGAGACTACTGTAGAAGTGGTGGAAGGAATGCAGTTCGACAGGGGTTATCTTTCTCCTTATTTCGTTACCAATCCCGATAAGATGGAAGCGGACATGGAACGTCCTTACATTTTAATTTATGAGAAGAAAATTTCTTCTATGAAAGACCTGCTACCAATTCTTGAGAAAGTAGCACAAGGTGGTGGTCCGATGTTAATTATTGCTGAAGACCTGGAAGGAGAAGCACTGGCAACTTTAGTGGTAAACAAGATTCGCGGTACTTTAAAAGTAGTAGCTGTAAAAGCTCCTGGTTTTGGAGATCGCCGAAAAGAAATGCTGGAAGATATTGCAGTATTGACAGGCGGAACGGTTATCAGTGAAGACCGTGGCTATAAACTTGAAAATGCAACACTTGCATATCTGGGTAAAGCAGAAAAAATTATTGTAGACAAGGATAATACCACCATAGTAAATGGCTCAGGTGAAAAGAAAGACATAACAGCCAGGGTAAATCAGATAAAAGCTCAGATTGAAACTACTACAAGCGATTATGATAAAGAAAAACTGCAGGAACGTTTGGCAAAGCTGAGTGGTGGTGTTGCAGTGCTCCACGTAGGTGCCGCAAGTGAAGTTGAAATGAAAGAAAAGAAAGCCCGTGTTGATGATGCATTGCATGCGACCCGCGCCGCTGTTGAAGAAGGTATTGTAGCCGGTGGTGGAGTAGCATATATCCGTGCACTTAAAGCACTTGAAAATGTAAACTTTATTAATGATGATGAAGAAACAGGAGTAAACATTGTACGTCGTGCTCTCGAAGAACCTCTTCGTCAAATAGCGATCAATGCCGGACAGGAAGGCAGCATCATTGTTCAAAAAGTAAAGGAAGGAACAGATGATTATGGCTTTAATGCCCGTACTGAAGTATATGAGAATCTGCTTGCTGCAGGAGTAATTGATCCTACCAAGGTTACACGCGTAGCCCTTGAAAATGCAGTGTCAATTGCTTCTATGCTGTTAACTACAGAATGTGTAATTGTAGAGAAGCCGAAAGAAGAAAGGGCACCGGCAATGCCTCCTGGCGGAATGGGTGGAATGGATTACTAAATACAGTATGAATTAACAGTATTCAACCCTTCCCCAACCGGGAAGGGTTGTTTATTTATTGATTCTTTGGTAAACAAGCTCTTACTTTATTCGTCCTGATTAGCATGAACCTGCTTGCCAAAATTTTAGTCACGGGGCTATCCGTAATTATTACCTCGTATCTTCTTCCGGGAGTATCCGTTGATGGAATGATATCGGCTATTGCAGTAGCTGCGGTGCTTATGCTAATTAATACCGTTGTAAAACCTGTTATGGTAATTCTTACCCTTCCGGTAACTATTATTACCATGGGTTTATTTTTGCTTATTATAAATGCCTTATGCATCTTGCTTGCAAGCAGGATGATTGCTGGCTTCAGAGTAGACGGTTTTTGGTGGGCGCTTATATTTTCGCTGATTCTTTCCTTGATTAATTCTATTTTAGAGTCTTTCGCGAAAAGAGATTAAACTGTCTTTTTTTATTCCTGGTAAATTATTTTCTTCGGAAGAAATATCTTTGTAATTCACTGATGGAAAATTTTATTGTATCTGCGAGGAAATACCGCCCTTCACGATTTGAAGATGTAATAGGCCAACCCCAGGTTACCAATACCCTGAAGAATGCTTTGCGAACTAATCAACTGGCCCAGGCTTTTTTATTCTGTGGCCCCCGGGGCGTGGGTAAAACTACCTGTGCAAGAATCCTGGCCAAAGCAGTAAACTGCGAAAATTTAACCATAGATTTTGAGCCGTGTAATGAATGTGCGGCATGTGAAGCATTCAATAATAATCAGTCTTTTAACATTCATGAATTAGACGCAGCTTCCAATAATTCAGTAGAAGATATTCGTTCTTTAATAGACCAGATCCGGTTTGCTCCTCAAACGGGTAAGAAAAAAATCTATATTATTGATGAGGTGCACATGCTTTCCTCTTCGGCATTTAATGCTTTTTTAAAGACCCTGGAAGAACCACCTTCGTATGCAATTTTTATTTTAGCCACCACGGAGAAACATAAAATTATTCCAACGATTCTTTCACGCTGCCAGATTTTCGATTTTAACCGTATCCAGACAGATGATATTGTAACGCACCTTTCAATCGTTGCTAAAAAAGAAAATATTAAAGCGGAAAAAGATGCTTTGCATTTGATTGCGCGGAAAGCCGAAGGTGCATTACGGGATGCCCTTTCAATGTTTGACCGTATCAGCATTTTTGCCAATGGCCAGATTCAGTATAGTGAAGTAATTGAAAACCTTAATATCCTGGACTACGATTATTTCTTCCGTATTACAGATTTCTTTCTTTCAGAAGATTCATCTTCCGCCTTGCTAACCTTTAACCAGATTCTTCAAAAAGGTTTTGATGGTGAGAATTTTCTAACCGGGCTGGCTGACCATTTCCGTAATCTCTTAGTAGCTAAGGACTCGAATACCATTGAGCTGATGGATTTTTCTGAAAATATTAGGCAAAGGTATTTACAACAAGCCGGCTATACTTCTATGGGATTTTTACTTTCCGGACTGAGCATTATTACGGAACAGGAAATCCAGTATCGTACAAGTAAAAACCGAAGGCTGTGTGTGGAAATGGCAATTTTGAAATTATGTTTTTTACCTAGTGCAATTCAGCTCTCAAAGGACCGGTCCGTAGAAGTAAAAAAAAAGTCTCAACCTGATATAGAAAAGCCAAAGCCGGAAATGGTCACAAATCAGCAGGTAAACGAATTTCCTGTTCAAAACCAACAGCTTCCTAAAAACGAAGTGCCAATACCGCGGGAAGTTTTAAAACAACAGAATGGTAATTCAATAAAGCTTTCGTCTCTCAGTGATTTGAAAAAAGAGATTCAAAAAAATGAAAGCGAGGAGAAAGACATACCGCAGGTAGAAATTGTATATGAAGAAATAGATCATTATGCTTTTCAACAGGTTTGGAAAAGTTATCTTCAAAAATTAGACGGAGATAAAAAGATTCCGGTTGTAAAAATTTTAGAAACCTTTCCCCCTGAAATCAAAGAAAAGAAAACCATACTGATTGCTGTGGGTAACACTACGTTCTACAACCATCTTAATTCCGAACGTGAGGAAATGAGTTATTTTTTAAAAAAGGAATTGGGAAAGAAATCCATTGACCTTATAATCCGGGTTGATAAAACTAAATCGAAAGCCGAAACGAATTGGAAGCCTTATCAGGCAATTGATAAGTTTAATCATATGGTTAAAAAAAATCCAAAATTAAAGGACTTTAAAGACCGGTTAAAGCTGGATTTAGACTTTTAGGCTTTATTGATAAATAGAGATAAATTTATCGTACAAAAACAATTATAGATGGCCGAAGTAATTCGCATGCCTAAGATGAGCGACACCATGACAGAAGGGGTGATTGTTTCCTGGCATAAAAAAACAGGGGATAAGGTGAAGTCCGGTGATCTGCTCGCAGAAATCGAAACAGATAAAGCAGTTATGGAATTTGAAAGCTACCAGGAAGGAACGTTGCTTTATATAGGTGCTGAGAAAGGAGCCACTATAAAGGTAGATGACGTAATAGCTGTTTTAGGAAAGGAGGGAGAAGATTACAAGGCTGCTTTAAATAATGAAAAAAAGCCTGACGAACAAAATGGAAAATTAAGCGAAGAACAGGCCCCCGAAAAAATGCCTGAGGCGCAAAAATCTGCGCAGGAAACTATAATAGAAAAAGCTCCTGCATCAATACCACCTTCCACCTCTAACAAGGAAATTTCAAGTAACAATAACCAGCAACAGCCAAAGGAACCTGAAGTAATAAATTCCGATGCTGTAAATGGTGAACGAATAAAGGCATCTCCGCTCGCAAAAAAAATTGCAGGTGATGAGGGCATTTCGCTTGAGAAATTAAAAGGCAGTGGCGACGAAGGACGGATCATTAAGCGCGATATTGAAAAGTATCTATCGCAGGCTGCTGGCGGGAAGCAACCTCAGGAAACTTCGTTAAATGCAGATGTTGAGAGCTATGAGGAAGTTCCGCTTTCTCAAATGAGAAAAACTATTGCACGGCGTCTTGTGGAAAGCAAATTCAGTGCACCGCATTTTTACCTGACAACAGAAATAAACATGGACCGCTGTACAGAATCGCGCGCCGCCTTAAATGCAGTAAATCCTGAAAAGAAAATTTCTTTCAATGATATTATCATAAAAGCAGTTGCTCTTGCTTTGAAAAAACACCCACAGGTAAATTCGAGTTGGTTGGGGGATAGAATCCGGTACAATCATCATGTAAATATTGGGATGGCAGTGGCTGTTGAAGAAGGCTTGCTGGTTCCGGTTATAAAGTTTGCAGATCTGAAACTGTTATCTCAAATCAGCGAAGAAGCCAAAGCTTTTGCCGCCCGGGCAAAAGAAAAAAAATTGCAACCGGAGGAAATGCAGGGCAATACATTTACCATTTCTAATCTGGGCATGATGGATATTGACAACTTCACAGCAATCATTAATCCGCCGGATGCATGCATTCTTGCCATTGGAAAAATTAAGAAAGTTCCGGCTGTATTAAATGACCAGGTTAAAATAGTAAACATGCTTAAAGTTACTATGTCATGCGATCACCGTGTAGTAGATGGTGCGAGGGGTGCACGTTTTCTTGAGACAGTAAAATCATTCCTGGAAAATCCTCTGAGTATGTTATATTGAGCTATGGTAATTGACTTATCTTTTCAGAATGTAGTTTAGTTCTAATGGAATCAAAAGCTACGGTTGTTTTAGGTGCCTCTGCAAACCCTTCCCGATATTCTTTTCTGGCAGTAAATCGCCTTTTAAAGCATGGCCATAAGGTAATTCCCATCGGTATCAGAGAGGGGAATATTTCGGGAATTTCAATTCTTATTAATACCCCGGATCTGAAAGATATTGATACTATTACTTTATACCTGAACCCGCAACGTCAAAAACAGTATTATGACTATATTCTTTCGCTAAAGCCGAAAAGAATAATTTTTAACCCGGGTACAGAAAATGATGAGCTGATATCGTTAGCAGAAAGCCACGGAATTAAACCTATTGAAGGCTGTACTTTGGTGATGTTGGCTACAGGTGAATTTTAATAAGTACTGTTAAATGTATTATTGAAAGCGCTCTAATTCTGAAAAGAAAAAGTTTCCTTCAATGATTGCATTTTCATCGGAATCTGACCCATGCACCGCGTTCCGCTCTACCGATTCAGCATATTTTCTTCTTATAGTTCCTGCTGAAGCATTCGCAGGATTCGTAGCCCCAATCAATATCCTGAAGTCTTCAACCGCATTTTCCTTTTCCAGTATGGCAGCTACAACCGTTCCGGAAATCATGAACTTAATCAGGTCTTTATAAAATGGCCTCTCATAATGAACAGCATAAAACTTTTCTGCCTGGGTGGTAATAATACGGGTGAACTTTAGAGCAATGATCTTAAATCCGCCATCTGTAATTGCCTGAATGATATTACCAATATTATTATTGGCAACTGCATCGGGCTTTATAATGGTAAAAGTTCTGTTTCCTGTCATAAAAAATATTGTTTGTAAATGTATTTCTGGTATTTAATTTACTTCCTTAAACGCCATAAGCTTTAGTAATGCATCTATATTAAATCAGAATTACAGAAGCGGCAAAAGTATATAAACAATGTTGTTACTTCCCAGTGTTAAATTATTTTTGATAGTGCAGGGAAAAGCTGACCTTCGCCAACCGTTTTTTAAATGACTTCTATCAGCGAATTAAAGGAGCTCCTTTCTTCTCCCAAAAAAATTGTAATAACGACTCACCAGCGGCCAGATGGCGATGCCATAGGTTCTTCATTGGGGCTATACCATTATTTAAAATTAAAAAAACATGATGTAACGGTAATCACTCCTAACGATTATCCTGAATTTTTAAAATGGCTTCCGGGTGATGAATATGTGATGAATTATGAGAAGCAAACCTTGCAGGCCCAGCAATTAGTAACAGAAGCGAATATTATTTTTTGTCTTGATTTCAATAAGCTGTACCGCCTTGAGGAGTTAGGAAAGTTCATTGAACTTTCCGCATCAGTTAAGGTACTGATAGATCACCATTTGGATCCGGATGATTTTGCTGAATTTATATTTTCCAATATTAAGGCCTGTTCAACCTGCGAGCTCGTCTATGCATTTATATTGGAAATGGATGATAAAAGTTTAATTACAAAAGATATAGCGAGCTGCCTTTATACAGGCATCCTGACTGATACGGACCGGTTTAGAATACCCACCACTTCCGCTTATGTTCACCGTGTTTCGGCGGAATTATTAGAATATGGAATCGACCATACAAAAATTTATGAGGAAGTCTATGAGACTTTTTCGGAAAACAGATTGCGCTTCTTTGGCTATTGTATTCGTGAAAAACTAAAAATTATTCCGGCATTCAAAACAGGAATTATTTCTTTGGAAACCGCGGATCTGAGAAAGTTCAATATACAGTCAGGAGATACAGAAGGCCTGGTAAATTACCCTCTTTGGATAAAGGACATTCAGCTTTCTGTACTTATCATTCAACGCCCGGGCGAGGTGCGGCTGTCTTTCCGCTCTAAAGGAGATTTTTCGGTTAATGATTTAGCAAGAAATAATTTTGAAGGCGGTGGCCACAGAAATGCAGCAGGCGGTAAGTCACAACTTTCAGTGGCTCAGACCCAGGAAAAATTAATTGCTATCTTAGCGGCCTTTAAAAATGACCTAAACAAGTTATCCGAATGAAAAAAGGTAGTGTTGTTTTAGTACTTTTCTTTTTATCTCTGGTGTTCTTTTTTTATTCCTGCAAGAAAAATGATCAATATCAGCAAAGCCCTAATGGTTTACAATACCGCATTATAACGGATGCAAAGAAGCCAAAGGCAAAGCAGGGTGAAATTGCACAATACTCCGCAGTGTGGCGGAATGCTAAAGATTCGATCATTTTAAACACTTCCGCAAGCAACGCCCCACAGTACGGCGAAGTGTATAAGCCTAAGTTTAAAGGAGATCCTATTGAGTTATTAAACATGATGGGCCCGGGAGATAGCGGATCGTGCAGGGTTTCGGTAGATACGATGTTTAAGGGATATCCTCTGCCACCATTTTTGAAACACGGAGATATTATTACGCTTGACCTTAAGATGATGAGCCTTATTTCAAAAGAAGATTATAAAAAAATGGCAGAATCTAAAATGAATGAGGAGTATAATAATGAAATTCAGCAAATACAAGCTTATATAGCTCAAAATAATCTGAAGGCTACCAGTGACTCTTTAGGTATTTTTTATGTGATTGATGACCCTGGTAAAGGTAAACAGCCAAAAGAAGGGAGTAATGTCACCGTAAACTACACCGGCAAATTAATGAGCAACGGACAGGAGTTCGATTCCTCCCTAAAACCCGGCAAGCAGCCTTTACAAGTTGTACTAGGAAATCACCAGGTCATTACTGGTTGGGATTTTGGATTAAGGTATTTTAAAGAAGGAAGTAAAGGCAAGCTTATTCTTCCCTCCCGCCTTGGTTATGGAGAAAGAGGTAATGGAAAAATACCTCCTAATTCCATTTTAGTATTCGATATTCAAATGCTCTCTGTTAAATAAATATGACTACTGATCATGAATAGAAAGCAAGTATTCGCAATGCTTCT
Source organism: Chitinophagales bacterium (assembly GCA_013816805.1). Classification (NCBI taxonomy): domain Bacteria; kingdom Pseudomonadati; phylum Bacteroidota; class Chitinophagia; order Chitinophagales; species Chitinophagales bacterium. The sequence goes on from JACDDS010000003.1 coordinate 132,773, forward strand.
GATGTCCGGCATCGTTTTTAATTCTTTTGCACAAAACGTTACAGAAGGCTTTTCAAAATCTCCTCACGGCTTATTGTATAAAATTATTATTGATGCCCATAAGCCAAAAGCAAATGTGGGGGACATTATTAAACTGAATCTTTTGTACAGCACGCAAAATGATTCCGTTCTATTCTCAACATTCGACCAGGGAATCGGTCCGGTACAATTTAATGTGAGTGATCCTACTTTTAGTGGCGATCCCATGGAAGGTTTTGCAATGCTTGGCCAAGGTGACAGTGCTGTATTCCTCATGTCAACGGATTCTGCTTATAAGAACCAGGATGAGATGCCACCTTTTGCTAAAAAGGGACAGTATATTAAAATTAGTGTGAATGTTCTATCCTTAATGGGAAAAGAAGAATACGATAAAAAACAAAAAGAAGAAGCTGCTATGCAAACTGAACTTGAAGTAAAAACGATTGAAGATTATCTGGCAAAAAATAACCTGAAGGCTCAAAAGGATCCCTCAGGAATTTATTATATCGTTACAAAACAAGGTGAGGGCCCACGGGTACAAAGCGGCCAGACCGTAACTGTGAACTATACCGGAAAACTAATGGATGGAACAGTATTTGACTCTTCCCTTAAGCCAGGCAGGCACCCCTATGATGTTACCATTGGAGTTAGCCAGGTAATCAAAGGATGGCATATAGGAATAGCCTTATTGAATGTAGGGAGTAAAGGAACCATAATAATACCTTCTGCTTTGGGTTACGGATCGCGGGGTTCAGGCAGTCAAATACCACCTAACAGTATCCTGATATTTGATATTGATGTTCTTGCAGCAAAATAAGTGGTAGTGAACACTTCAAACAGATTGATGAATGTGAGCTCATCTACTCACCTTTCCTGTGATCTTTCCTCAGTGAACAAAAATTAATTTTTCTGTAATAGATTCGCTGTTGTTCTTAAATTGTACATAGTAAATACCATTTTCAATAAAAGTTAAAGAAACCTTAAGAATAGAAGCTGCATTGATAGAAATAGGTTTTGTATAGATCATCTGCGCTGATAAATTATAAACATTCAAAACGCCTTTAAATGGTGATTTTGGTGATAGGTTTTCAACCGTAAAACTTCCTTCCGCGGCATTAGGTAACATTTTTAATTGTGGTTGTTCCGGATTCTCCGGATACGAAATGCCGGTGGTTAAATTACATTCTTCCTGTGTAAGTAACCGTGTATCAAAATGGTTGTAGAAAAATTTACTGCTTAGCATTAATACTGTATCCATCTGTGGTGATTCATTTGGTATGCCATGACCGAATCCGAAAAAGGGATGCAGGTTGGATTCTATACTGTAGCGCATAGCTGCCTGATGAATATCATAACTTCCGTATAAATAAATTTGATTTGAATTGTAACCGCTGTGATAAGGCACGGTGGAATCTGCAGTACCATGAAAAAGATATTGTGGAATATCATTATTTTTCATCCAGCTGGTATCGTTAATTCCTCCCCAGCAATTCACGATCGCCGTTAAGTGAGAAGAGTATCCCAGGTTGCCACTTCCTTCGTCTATAAGGCCAAGCTTTTGTTCATCTATAATGGGGTTAGCTTCCTCCGGATCCCAGTAAGCGCAGGTTAATGCTGTAGCACCACCTGCAGAGATGCCAGTCATAAAAATGGCTGAAGTATCCACACAATAGTCCTGGGCATATCTCCTGAAATAGCGAATTGCGGCCTTTGCATCCTGTGTTGCTTCATAAGCTTCTTCGTAATTATCAGCTGTAGTAGACGCATCTTCAACACCAAGGCGATAATCAATAGACGCTACTACCCAGCCGCGTGGTGCAAAGTATTGTGCAAAAACGGGTATATCCGCAGGCCCTCCTTTACTTCCTGAAGTAAAACCCCCGCCATGTACATAAATCAAAACGGGGCGTTGATAATCAGTAGAGGCACTCGGTTCATAAATATCCAGCAAAAGCTTTTCCTGAACGTCTTTTTGAAAGTTATAAGCAGATCCGTATTGTATATCCGGAATGCGGTGATAAGCATATATGGAATCAAGGAATAGTCCGGGAATCTGAGCCCTGGAATCATTTATAAAAACAGATAAAATAAAAAAAAGTAAAAAGGTTACTTTCAACGTTGCATGATTATGGAATAATAATAATTTTTTGCTTGAATGCCTGATCCTTATTTTTCAATTCAGCAAAATAAATTCCTGCTTCAAGAGAATTAATATTTATAGAAATTGACGATGAAGCTCCTATAGTAACTATCCGTGAATAAACTACCTGGCCGGATAAGCTGTAAAGTAAAAATGTTCCTGTAAACTCATTTAATGACGACCCATTATTGACTGTAAGGTCTCCTGATGAAATAGTTGGACGAATAGTAATACCACTTTGTTCAGGAACAGGGCTACTGCGTGAGCAAATTGTTTGCGAAAGTACGCTCTGTGGCAGATGAGCGTATAAAAAGTCATTGCTTAAAATCAACAAAGTGTCAAACTGGGGAGAGTCATCCGGTATTCCATGGCCGAAACCATAAAAGGGATGTAAATAAGATTCCATTCCGTAACGCAAGGCAGCTTCATGAATATCGTAGCTTCCGTAGATATATATGTTATTATTATTATACCCGGAAGTATAAGGCACTGTGGGATCGTTTGTTCCATGAAAAAGATATTGCGGTACATTATTGTTGTTTAACCACGAAGTATCATTAACCCCGCCCCAGCAACTCACTACAGCTCTTACTTTTGATGAGTAACCACTGTTATCATTTGTTTCCAGCAATCCTAATTTAGTTACGTCCACAAATTTACCAGCCTCCTCCTGATCCCAATATGCAGTTTCGAGCGTCAGAGAACCTCCAGCCGAAGCACCTGTCATAAAAATAGCCGAGGTATCTATACAATATTCATCAGCATGGGCCCGTAAAAACCGAACGGCTGCTTTGGCATCCTGTGTCGCTTCATATACCTCTTCAAAGTTATCAGTCGTTGATCTTACATTTTCTATACCCAACCGGTAATTGATTGAAACTGTAACCCATCCACGCTGTGCAAAATAACTGCAAACATCAGGTACCTTATTGTAATTATACTTATCCCCTGCAGTAAAACCTCCAGGATGTGCGTATACAAGCACCGGCCGAAGGTAAGATGTCACATTATCAGGTTCATACATATCTAATAATAAATTTTCCTGCTTGCTGTACTGATAATTATAAGCAGAGCTGTACTGAATATCCCCGGTTCTGCGGTAATTACTGTAAACAGGATTATGAAAAAGCCCCTCGATTTGAGAAAAAGCAAACTGAGAAAAGAAAAGAAGACTTAAAAAAGAGGGGAAAAAGAAACGTAACAAATTCACTGTTATTATTTGCTCTTATGGAGCAAAAACAGTTCCAATGAAAATTACTTAGTGGCAGGTAGCATTTTACTCCAGGAAAATATTTAATATTATTAAAGCATGTTTATTGAACAGTATCCAATGCACAGGTTAATAAGTGCCGAAGGAGAGACTCGAACTCTCATGCCCTTGCGGGCACTGCGCCCTGAACACAGCGTGTCTACCAATTTCACCACTTCGGCGGGAGCGCAAAATAACATCAAAATCACTAATCTCAATAGGAGTTCAAATTATATGATTATTACTAATGTGAATTAAAATGAAATTGTTTTCTCCCGGAATATACTTATGCTGAAACATTGAATTCCCGCAAGGTTTGATTCAGTGAAGTTTTTTTATCGGTGCTTTCTTTACGTTTTCCTATTATCAGGGCACAGTTTACATTATAATCGCCGGCAGGAAATTTTTTTACATAAGCTCCTGGAATTACAACACTTCTGGCTGGCACTTTTCCACGAAATTCTATCGGATCGTTACCTGATACATCAATAATTTTTGTGCTTTGTGTAAGCACTACATTTGCACCCAAAACTGCTTCTTCTTCCACGATAACTCCCTCCACTACAATACATCGGGATCCAATAAAACAGTTGTCTTCTATTATAACAGGGTTTGCCTGAACAGGTTCTAATACACCACCTATTCCAACCCCTCCGCTAAGGTGAACATTCTTGCCAATTTGTGCACAGGAACCTACAGTTGCCCATGTATCCACGAGTGTACCTTCATCCACAAAAGCTCCAATATTTATATAGGATGGCATCAGGATTACATCTTTAGCTATGTAGGATCCATAGCGTGCAATACAGGTCGGTACTGCCCGAACTCCGGACTCTTTATAATTTTTCTTTATTGGAATTTTATCATAAAAATTCATAAATCCTGCTTCATATTCTTTCATCGGCATAATAGAAAAATACATTAATACTCCTTTCTTAATCCAATCATTTGTGCACCATTCTCCCAACCTCTTTTCTGCAATACGAACGGTTCCTGAATCAAGTTTGCTGATCAGGATTTCTATAGCTTCCCGGTATAATTTTTCCTTCAACAATTCGCGCTTATTCCAGGCTTCCTCTATTAATTTTTTTATTTCATCCATCATAACTTTAATTTATGTTGTCAAAATAATCCAGATTACGCAGAATCTGGAAAATCAAATAATTAAACTGGTGCTTTAAAAAATTTTGTCAGCATGAAAAATAAATTATTGCTGTTTTTTGTCCTTGTTTCGTGCAAGCATGACGATTTACAACGGGTTATTAGTTTTTACAATTCCGAAGGGAAAATGCCACGTGAAGTGTACAGCGTAATATCGGATAGCCCTAATGTAAAGCAAGGCGTTTATTTATTGTATGCCGAAGATGGAAAGCTAAAGGAAAAAAGAACATACAGCAGCAACAGGATTGTAGACACCCTGTATCAATATTACCCATCAGGTAAATTTAGTGAACGAGCACTTTACCGTAATGGATTGCCAAATGGTTTTCGAAACGTCTATTTTGAAAATGGTGAAATGATGGTAGAAGAGCAATATCGCGATGGCTTATTAAACGGGAATTATACGTCTTATTATGAAAATCGTAAATCTAAGCAACAAGGACAATATGTAAATGGCAACAGGGAAGGCCTCTGGAAATTTTATTATGCAACAAGTGAATTAAATGAAGAAATTAATTTTAAAAACAATGAAGCAGATGGATCTTATAAATCTTACTATAAAATGGGTAAAGTAAAAGTTATCGGATCTTATGAAAAGGGTTTAAAATCCGGAGAGTGGAAAACGTTCTATGAAAATGGTAACCTAATGGAAGATTTGAATTATTAAGGGAAAGGTGAACCTGGTTCTTTCGAGACTACTCTATATACCATTTTATCCATAAAGGCCGGAAAAAATTTATTTAGTAAAACAGTAATTTTCCCTTGAGATGTTAATATTAAAGTGCGGGTCTCTTTCTGAATGCCTTTTACTATTTCATTAGCAACCTCATCAGCACTCATTAACTTATTTTCATCCAAAGGTGTTTCACCTTGCTCTTTTCCTTCTTTGTTTAAAGCACTAAGACGGATGTTGGAAGAAGTATAACCAGGACAAACTATAAGCACGTGAATTCCTTTTTTGAGTGTCTCAATTCTCAATGATTCCAGGAATCCCTGCATCGCAAATTTTGAAGCGGAATAACCAGCTCGGCCTGGTAATCCTTTGAAACCTGCAATGGAAGAAACCCCTGCTATGCTTCCTTTATTTTTCAATATTTCTGTAAGCGCATATTTGGTGCAATAGACTGTTCCCCAAAAATTGGTATCCATCAATTCTCGAATTACTATTAAATCGAGATCTGCAAATAATGCCCTCATAGATATACCTGCATTATTAATGAGCACATCTATTCTCCCAAATTCTTCAACTGTTTTTTCTATAAGATTTTTGCAATCATTTTCTCTGCTTACATCAGTTTTACAAAAAGAAGCAATTCCACCTGCAGATTTTATTTCATCGCACACCTTCTTCAGTTTGCTATCGTCACGTGCAGCTAACATTACAGCAGCATTTTTTTTTGCGAATGAAAAAGCACAGGATTTTCCAATTCCAGATGAGGCCCCTGTAATAATTACTACTTTATTTGTTAAGTCTTTCATTGCAAAACCGTATTATAATTACCTGTATGCATTCATTTAAAATAGGTGTGTTTTTGCCAAAAAGTATTACAGTCTAAAAGTAATAATCCGGTTATCTAATTGAGGTACTATTAATTCGTTCCCATAATTTCGCGGTAATGAAGTCATTATTTATAATTGGTTTATTTTTCCTGCCGCTTTATCTTTTTGCCCAAACAGAACTGGAATCAGGGGGAATTTATGACACTGTGAAGGTTATTGATCCGCTTCATTCTAATTCCATGCAACTTAGTATTTATGGTCATTACACAAGAGATCTCAGGCGTATAGGCAATATTGTAAATGGGAAAAGGGAAGGCTCCTGGCGTACTTATTATCAAAATGGATTGCTTAGCAGCCTTCAGCAATTTCATGAAGATATATTAAACGGGGTGTTTTTAATTTTTGAGCCGGGTGCACAGCTGGCCCGCGAAGATTTCTATGAAAATGGAATACTTGAAGGGATCAGCCATGCATTTCATGGCGGGGTTATGACTTCCATTGAACCATACAAAAACGGACAACTCAATGGGTGGCGAAAAATATTCGTTAATGGAATCATTTCAGAAGAAGGAAATTGGAAAATGGGCATACGGGATAGTATAAGCAGATGGTACTCTGTAATCGGGAAAGTTTCTATAGAGTATTACTATACAAATGGAACATTAAATGGAAGCTCAATATCCTATTATGAAAATGGCCAGGTAAAATCATCAGGTAACTTTTTAAACAGTTATCAAAATGGTTATTGGAAAGAATTTTATGCTTCAGGAAAATTAAGTGAAGAGGGAGATTATAGTTCCGGAAAAAAGAATGGCACCTGGAGTTTTTTTAGTGAAGAGGGAATTTTGCAAAAAACAGAACAATATAGAAACGGAGATGTAGTTAAGAAAACCCGGGTAAAAAAATAATCTTGAGTGCATAAATCGATAATACTCTATGAAACAATTCTTTGTTCTTATTATTTTTTGCTTTCCGCTTTATCTGCTTGCTCAAAACAATGAGGAAACTGGTTATTCAGATACCATTCGTGTTCATGATCCGGAACATTATAATATAGAACACTTAAAAATATATAGTGTAACAGGAAAGATTGCACGCTCAGGAGATTTGCTTAATGGAAAAAAAGAAGGGATTTGGCGGGAATACTATGAAAACGGCTTTTTGAGCAGAGTGCTGCTATACCATGAGGATGTTTTAAACGGTATTACTCTCATGTTTCAAACAAGCGGAATGCTAATGCGCGAAGCAGATTTCAGCAGGGGCAAGCTGAATGGAATTTTACATGAATACACTGATAACTATTTGTCTTTAGAGGAGAATTACATAAATGGAGTTTTAAACGGGTGGAGAAGAGTTTATAAAAACAGCGTTATTGCAGAAGAGGGTGGATGGAAAATGGGAAAACGGGACAGCATTAACAGATGGTACTATGAAGATGGAAAGGAATCTGTTGAATATAATTATACGAACGGGATGATAGAAGGGGCATCAAAATCTTTTTTTGAAAGCGGGCAATTGAAAGCGGAAGGTACTTTCAGGAATAATTATGAAGAAGGGTTGTGGAAAGAATATTTAGAATCCGGAAAGGAAAATTCGGAAGGCCTTTATAAGGCAGGAAAAAAAAATGGCAAATGGAAAATTTTTAATGAAGACGGAAGACTTCAGAAAATGATTGAATATCTCGATGGAAAAGTTGTTAAGGAGACTGCAGTAAAGAAATAAAATGCAGTAAAGCTTTAGCATGCTTATTCATTGTACTTCAGAATTTCATTAATAGAACAATTAATCATAAAGATTTAAACCCGCGGTTTATCGTAGTCCGTCTTCCGCTATACAATCACTTTGAATAGAATATCTACTTTTGCTTTTTAAACCACAGTCTGTTGCATGGCTAACATCCTTATTATTGATGATGAAAAAAGTATACGTCGTACGTTGCGTGAAATTCTTGAATATGAAGGATATAAAGTGGAGGAAGCCAACGATGGAATTGAGGGTTTGAATATGATTAAGGATATAAGCTTTGATGCCATCCTGTTAGATATAAAAATGCCTAAAATGGATGGCATGGAAGTACTGGATAAAATTCAGGCCCAGAATATAGATGTCCCTGTCATTATGGTATCAGGTCATGGTACCATTGATACTGCCGTAGAGGCGGTGAAAAAAGGCGCATATGATTTTGTTGCCAAGCCAATGGATTTAAACCGACTATTGATTTCTTTACGGAATGCTTTAGAGAAAGCTTCTCTGGTAACAGAAACGAAAGTATTAAAACGTAAAGTTTCCAAAACGCGTGAGATCCTCGGAAATTCACCTGCGATAGAGAAAATAAAAGAGAAGATAAATAAAGTGGCGCCTACGGATGCACGGGTTCTTATTACCGGTGATAATGGGACCGGAAAAGAATTGGTTGCGAGATGGATCCATGAAAAAAGTAACCGTGCAGACGGCCCTTTGGTTGAGGTGAATTGTGCGGCAATTCCTTCAGAATTGATAGAAAGTGAATTATTTGGTCATGAAAAGGGAGCGTTTACCTCGGCTATTAAACAGCGTATAGGCAAATTTGAGCAGGCACATGGTGGCACGCTGTTTCTTGATGAAATTGGAGATATGAGTTTAAGCGCACAAGCGAAGGTACTTCGTGCTTTGCAGGAAGGTAAGGTAACACGCGTTGGTGGCGATAAAGAAATATCAGTGGATGTGCGAGTAATTGCGGCTACCAATAAGGACCTCACCCGCGAAATCGACCGTAATAATTTCAGGATGGACCTCTATCATCGCTTAGGTGTTATCATTATTCATGTACCTACACTTAATGAGCGGAAAGAAGATATTGCAATTCTTGCTGAAAAATTTGTTATAGAAATTTGTGAAGATTATGGAATTCCAAAAAAGATAATAACTCCGCGTGCAATCCAGGAATTACAGAATATTAACTGGACGGGTAATATTCGTGAGCTGCACAATGTACTCGAGAGATTAGTGATACTTAGTGAAAACAAAATTACGGAACAGGAAGTGCTGACTTACGGAGTTGCGAATGTAATTAGAGATCCAATGGAAGCATTTTTCAATCGCTTTGATAAATTTGTTGATTTTAAAGATGAGATGGAGAAAATGTATATAGAAAACAAGCTGAAGATAAATAATTGGAATGTGTCTAAAACGGCTGATGAAATTGACGTGCAGCGCAGTCATTTATACAGTAAAATGGAAAAGTTTGGTTTGAAAAGGGAAGAAACCCACAATATGTAACGCTATTAAATTCCAATAAAAAATCCGCAGGGAATAACCCTGCGGATTTTTGCATACTCATCGCTGCTATTCTATTACCATCTTGACAATTTTCTTTGTAACAGTTGATTTTAGTTCCGCGAAATAGATGCCTTTAGGAAGGCTGGTTAAGTTTAAGTCTAATTGCTGTTCACCTTGTATTAATTGCTGACTGGAACTTATTACTCCTTTTCCACTCAAATCATAAATGGTGAATGTTACCTGCTCACTTCTCGGTGCATCAATAGTTAGGTGAACGATTCCATTGCTCGGATTTGGATACAGATCAAAAGTTGTTTCAGCCTGACTTAATAGCGATTCTTTCGCCGGCAGAGTGGTAAATTTTTTCGATGCTGTCCATGGAGAAACATCGCCATTGTTGCAATGGCTTTTTACCTCGTATTCATATTTAGTTGAAGAGGCAAGGTTCGTAAGTTTAATATTCGTGTTACTGGTGGACACCGTTTTCCACTTTTGATTTCCTGTTTTGCGGTACTGCACATCGTAACTAAGTGCATTTGTAGCAGGTTGCCAGCTTATTTTGGCGGTGGTGCTGGTAATGTTTGTCGCTTTTACATCGCTCGCCGTTGGACGCGCGCATGGATCCCACGTAAATCGGTGGGAACGGTAAATAGGATCCGTTTGGGCAAGCTCCATTTCCCAGACTATTTTATTTTGTGCATCCACTTCAGTGATATTTGGATCGTCAGGAGTGGTAATTAAGCCCCAGCAGATAAAAGTATTGCCATTGCTGAGGCGCTGTACACTGCCCATGGCGCTCGCATAGATAAAGCCTGAACTAACGGGACGGCTGTAATTCCATACCAGCGTTGCTTTTTTATTTATCTCGTCCAGGCTGTATTCTTTTGCAAAGGATTGCGCGGGCACGTGATAATTTCCATTGTCAAAAACGGTCAGATGTCCGTTAGCTATTATGCGCGCATCATGCTGGAAACTAAACCCGCCCTGCGGATCATTCTTAATAGTAAACTGATTGTTTGCACCCCCAAGCCGCCAGATAAAATTGCCCGTATTTTTATCAATTTTTGAAATTTCATCAAGGTGCCTGGCAGAAACTACAAGATTTCCATCGCTCAATACCTCAATAGAATTCATATGAATTGCATCTATATAGCAGTTCGACAGACTGATATGCTGTGCATCGGTAATGTTGTAGTGATCCCAGCTTCTCCATTGAAACAAAACATTATTCTTCTCATCTAACTCCTGAATGATTGCACCTACAACTGTGGCATTGGGACAATAGTTGGGGTCGTACACGGTCATGTCTACAATTTCTGGATCATAGGCAAGCATGTACCTCGTTCCATTTGAAAAAATCTGGAATTCGTGAACGTCCGCCTTATAACCGTTTTTCATTTGGTAGTTGGCAACCTTATTATAATTCGAATCAAGCATGTCGAATACGGAATCCAGGCGGTTATATACAGTCATGTATCCATTATGGTTGAGATCAAAATTGTTAAAATCGACTGTGTCAAATTTACCGTATACAGAGTCACCATTGTTCTTAATAATGCATATATGGCTGCTCATGTTATCTATTAATTGAAAGTCATGAAAAAATATTTGCCCGGATGCAGGATTTGTATTTACCAGTATACTAAAGTCCGGCAATCCCGGAGGGGAAGCTGTCCGGTTGCTTTTGTTGATAGCACCAAATTCCTGTGCATAAGCTTCTTGCATCTGTCGAGCTATCAGCTGTTTTACTTCTGGTGACCGTGGCTGCCGTATTTCAAAATGGAATGACGTGCCGTGCAATGTTGCTCCTGCCGAAGTTGTAATGCCATCTGCTATTTGTACAGTTACGGTTTCACCTTCAATAAAAGGAACATCAGGCTGAAGTAAAATACTTTTATCAGCCTCGGCTAATTTCACCATTACATTATGAAGTCCGCTGATGGATCCTGTTACATGAAATAATGTTTTTGAATTAAGGAGGGAACGATTAAGGGTATTTCCATTTCGTAATATTATGCCGGTGGCCGGATCATGATAAAGAGAACCCGGAACCGGAGAGATATATGCAAACTGCGCCTGCAGAGCTACTGTGGTAATAAAAAAAATACAGGCTGATAGCAGTGCAATACGGTTGAAAAAATTGTTCATTATTAAAAATTTAAGGTGAAAAAGATACATAATTGTCACTCTGGCTGAGTTTAGAGAATGACAATAATTTTTTTATGAGGTTTAATTACTCAGAGAAAGTGAGCTCAAAATTCGGATAAATGTCTTTTCCAAACAAAAAAAAGTCCTTTGATGCAACCTGAATATTGCCTTTTTATAAATTTTAAACTGCTGTAGTAACGGCCGTTTTTGGATTCCGGGGCCATTGGATTTCCCCGATTGAATATTTTTCTCCTTCTATTGCGACATCAGTATTGCTGAAAATACTTTGTGCTTCTTTACATATCCCGTTCAATTCGGTATATTTTGCAGAAAAGTGACCTATCAATAACCTTTTCACATTTGCTTTCCTTGCAATTAATGCGGCCTGAAACGCAGTTGAATGAAAAGTTAAAGCTGCACGTTCAACCGATTCTTCCATAAAAGTAGCTTCATGGTAAAGTAGATCGGCATTGCTTATTTGAGGTATGATATCTTCATTTGATTTAGTATCCGAGCAAAATGCATAGGAACGCGGCAAAGGTGGATCAGCAGTTACTTCCTGGTTTAATATTGAAAGTCCATTGATGGTAATATCATATCCTTTTTTTAAATCGGGAATCATCGAATATGGAATCTCGTACTCCTCCATTTTGTCAGCAAGAATTTTTCTGCCTGACTTCTTTTCACGAAAGAGAAAGCCGCAGCAGGGAATCCGATGCTTCATAGGAATAGTGGTTACGGAAATTTCATCAGAATCAAAAATTAAATTCTCGCCGTAGCTGATTTCGTGTGAAATTAATTCATATGAAAGATGAGTATCGGAATATTGAAAATTAAGATCAATCACTTCTTTTAATCCTTTTGGTCCGTAAATGTGCAACGGTTCAGGCCGTTTTAATAAATGATAAGAAGTGAGAAGGCCGATTAATCCGTAATAATGATCACCATGGAGGTGACTGATAAAAATGTGGTTGATTTTACTTCGTTTGATTTTATAGGTACTTAGCTGCATTTGCGTACCTTCTCCGCAATCAATAAGATAATATTTTTCGTTGTGGTTAAGTACCTGGGAAGTTGGGTGACGGCCATGTGAAGGAATAGCAGAATTGCTTCCTAAAACGGTAATCTCAAACTTACAGGAGTTCATTGCGTTTTTTGTTGAGGCTTTATAATATCCAATGTCATGGTAGGGTAATTATTTCCTTATGCTTCAATTCCGTCACTTAAGTCGCGCTCTATTTCTTCCATTAATACAAGGTCTTTCGCTTCCTGAAGAGACGGAACAATATGAAGAATAGTGTCTAACTGAGATATCTTTATCAGCCGCATTACTTGTTCTGAAACACTCGATAATACAAGAGTTCCTTTTGCATTATTACATAACCTGTTGGTGATCAGAATCGAGCTTAATCCGCTGGAGTCAACAAATTTTATAGGGCCCATATCAAAAATTATATTTCTGATCCCTTCTGCATTTAATAATATCATCTCCGATTTCAGCAATGGTGCAACCTGTGCGTTCAATTTTTCTTCATCCAGGGTGAATACACTGAACTTTTCCTGTTTATCAATTCCGAACTTCATAACCCTTCTTATTGTTTTGTTTGCAAAATAATTAAAAATTAATCTATAAGCAGTGCAGCCGGTTAAAAGAGAGAAGTAAGCTCAAAGAATCACTGAAGTAAGCTCAAAGAATCATTGAAGTGACTAATGGTATAATCGAACTTTTTTATTACATTTTCATTTAAATCTATTTTAGCAGACATTAGACATATTTTTGTTGAAAACAAATCCACTGCGCCGTCAAATTTGTAAATAACTTTAATCTTGTTAATTTAACCCACTGTAGCCTGCCATATTGTTCATGAAACATTCTTGGTTCGTGCTTTGTTAAACTATATACATGGAAGCAAAATTTTCACCTAAGGTAAAAGAAGTCATCACCTATAGCAGAGAGGAAGCTTTGAGGCTGGGTCATGATTTTATTGGAACAGAGCATCTGTTGCTGGGGCTTATTCGTGAGGGAGAGGGACTTGCAATCAAAGTGTTAAAATCGATGGATGTCGATATTATTCTTCTTCGCAAGGCAATAGAAGATTCAATACGCGACAGGGCCATTCACAACCATAATGTAAATGTGAATAATCTGCCACTTACCAAACAGGCAGAAAAAGTTTTAAAGATTACTATACTTGAAGCAAAAGTGCTGAAGTCAGATACTATTGGCACTGAACATTTAATTCTTTCTATACTGAAAAACAAAGATAATGTAGTTTCAGAGGTGCTTTCCCGGTTTGAGCTCGATTATGATGCCTTTAAATCAGAGCTTGATTTTTTACAGCAGGAAATCAAGTCAGAAACGCCTCATGAGCATCAGGAAGAAGATGATAGCTTTGAAGAGGAAAAATCACGCGGAGGAAGCACTACCCGCAAAGCTCCGGCAGCAAAATCGAGGACGCCGGTTCTGGATAATTTCGGAAGAGATATAACCAAACAGGCGGAAGAGGGAACGCTGGATCCTATTGTTGGGCGCGATATTGAAATTGAGCGGGTCTCTCAAATCTTAAGCAGGAGAAAAAAGAATAACCCCATTCTTATTGGTGAGCCGGGTGTAGGTAAAACAGCAATTGTAGAAGGCCTTGCTTTAAGGATACATCAGCGCAAAGTTTCGCGTGTCTTATTTGATAAGAGAATCGTAATGCTCGATTTGGCGGCCCTGGTAGCAGGTACTAAATACCGTGGCCAGTTTGAAGAGCGCATGAAAGCGATAATGAATGAATTGGAGAAGAACCGCGATGTAATACTGTTCATCGATGAGATTCATACCATTGTAGGTGCAGGCGGCGCCACTGGTTCCCTGGATGCATCTAACATATTTAAACCAGCCCTTGCGCGCGGTGAGCTGCAGTGCATCGGCGCTTCCACATTGGACGAATACCGTCAGTATATTGAAAAGGATGGTGCACTCGATCGTCGCTTTCAAAAAGTACTGATTGATCCGCCTTCAGCTGAAGAAACGATCATTATTCTTAACAACATTAAAAGCAAATACGAAGACTTCCATAATGTATCTTATGTGGGCGATGCCATTGATGCCTGCGTTAAGCTGAGTAACCGCTATATAACGGATCGTCTATTACCCGATAAGGCTATTGATGTAATGGATGAGGTTGGCGCGAAGGTTCACTTAAAAAATATTCATGTTCCTCAAAGCATCCTGGATCTCGAAAAGAAAATAGAAGATATTAAGGTTGAAAAAAACAGGGTGGTAAAAAGTCAGCGGTATGAGGAAGCTGCTAAATTGCGTGATACAGAAAAGAAATTGATAGAAGAACTGGAGCATGCCAAGAACATGTGGGAGGAAGAAACCAAAGTAAAAAGATATCCTGTTACAGAAGAAGATATAGCTGAAGTGGTAGCTATGATGACGGGTATTCCGGTAAAGCGTGTTGCCCAGAGTGAAAGCCATAAATTATTGAATATGGCAGATGAGCTTAAAGGCAGCGTGGTTGGTCAGCAGGAAGCCATTCTTAAAATCACGAAAGCTATTCAGCGAAACCGTGCCGGCCTCAAAGATCCCAAAAAGCCAATTGGCTCATTTGTGTTCCTCGGACCAACGGGTGTAGGTAAAACAGAGCTGGCTAAAGTGCTGGCACGCTATCTTTTCGATAGTGAAGATGCTTTGGTTCGCATTGATATGAGTGAGTATATGGAAAAATTTTCCGTGTCCAGATTGATTGGTGCTCCTCCAGGATATGTGGGATATGAAGAAGGCGGTCAGCTTACTGAAAAGGTCCGGCGCAAACCTTACTGTGTCATTCTTCTCGATGAAATTGAAAAAGCGCACCCCGATGTTTACGGCATTTTGTTACAGGTGCTTGATGATGGAATTTTAACAGATGGCTTAGGTAGAAAAGTGGATTTCAAAAATTCACTGATCATCATGACTTCCAACATTGGTGCCCGCCAGTTGAAGGATTTCGGACAGGGAATTGGATTTGCGACGGCTACCAAAGAAGACCAGGCTGATACCCATTCGAAAGTAGTGATTGAGAATGCGCTTAAGCGTACCTTCTCTCCTGAATTTCTGAATCGTATTGACGACGTGGTAATATTTAATTCTCTTACTAAAGAACATATCTTCCAGATTATAGATATCATGCTGAAAGATGTTTATAAACGTATGACTAGCCTCGGTTACAAGCTTGATATCTCCGATAAAGCAAAGGAATTTATTGCGGAACGTGGCTATGATTCTAAGTATGGTGCAAGGCCATTACTGCGTGCAATTCAAAAATACCTGGAAGATCCATTGGCGGAAGAATTGCTTAATTCTGCGATGAAGCCCGGCGATACAATAGTAGTAGATTTAGATCCTGCAGATAGTGAAAAATTAAAGACCATAGTATCTCTGCCTAAAGAAGAGAAGATGGACGCGTAGCAGATAAATAAATAAAATTAAGTTTAGAGAGCCCTTCAAAGAGGGCTTTTTTTTTAGGACATTAGTTTAAATAAGCACTTTATCATGCAATATTGAAATGCATACTTAACCGCTAAATCACAAATCAGCATATACAGGGTTAGAGTTTTTAGATAAAATGCTTGGAATTCAGTCTAAGAATTAAAGTAATATTTTGATCGCGGTAAAGGAATTCCTATTTTTCAAAAAATACACCATGCCTAAAATAATTGTTCCCGGCGGCAGGGTTGCAGGTAAACACTGCCGCACGCATGCAGCAAAATGGGGAAGCCGGTCAGATCAACATCAGTGGCACTACCCATGATCTGGTAAAGCATCGCTTCCGTTCTGTTCCTCGAGGGCGAATTGAAGTGAAAAACAAGGGATTGATAGAAATGTATTTGTTGAGGGAAAAAAATAAAACTGATAAAAGAACACTAGCAATTATTGATAAATTTTACTACGAATGACAGACTATATTTCGGCAGAACAGTTTATCCTCAGCAAGCTGAAAAAGGAATTACCCCAAAACCTAACTTACCATGGGTTGCTTCATGTATATGATGTGCTTGAGGCGGCAATGAGGATAGCTGGGGCAGAGAAAGTTACTGAGGAAGAGCGGAATTTAATTCGCATTGCCGTGGTCATTCATGACTCAGGATTTATAACACTTTACCGGGGGCATGAGGAAAAGGGATGCGATCTGGCGCGCCAGATCTTGCCGCAATACGGATTTAGCGGGCAACAGATTGAGACTATTAATGGAATGATAATGGCAACACGCCTTCCACAGCAGCCTCACGCAAAATTAGAGCGAATTATAGCAGATGCCGATTTAGATTATTTGGGAAGAGAAGATTTTTATACTATAGGTAATACGCTCTTTTCAGAATTTATAGAATATGGTTTCGTAAAAAATGAGCGTGAATGGAATGAACTTCAGCTGAAATTTCTGCGAAACCATCATTACCATACCTCTTATTGTAAAAAGCTGCGGGAAGGTGAAAAGCAGCAGCGCATTCTGGAAATTGAAAAACTGCTGAATGATTAAGTTGACGGAAGCGCTTGGCCCATCTCAAACAACTTCTGATTTATAGCACGGATTCTTCTGCACAAAATTTTTAAAATACCCTGCACCACCTCTGGCCGCGATTCAAAAAGGTCATACATTGGTTCCTGGTCAAGCTTTAGTAAAAAACAATCTGTGGCTGCAGTGGCCGTGGCTGATCGTGTTTCAGGATCCAGTAAGGAAAGCTCACCAAAAAATTCCTTTTCATTAAATGTAGTTAATGTTTGCCCACCCTTGTGTATCCTTACTGAACCACGGAAGATAATGTACATACAGTTGCCAATATCCCCTTCTTTAAATATAATAAAACCGGAAAGTACTTCCACCTCTTCAACCAGATGTGCGATCTCAGCCAGAATGGTCTCCGGAGTGTCGGCAAAAATGGAAAGTGATTTAAGCACAATTACTTTCTCAATTAAAAGGAGCTTTGGCGTTTGCATTATTTTTTTGAAAAGTGTGTTTAAGTTGGTTGCAGTTATGACATTGCTCTTGCATCCAAAGCAAAGTTGGCTATTTCCCTGAGTAATGCATTCACAGAAAACCTTAATGGTTCCAATAGATAAACATCTACCGGTGCTTTCTTTTTTACCATAGAATATATTACACAGGCTTTGGTCCATGAGGCATAATCATGAGACTTATCGCGTAATATATCGTCATAAATAAGCGATACGGAGAGATAAGGTTCCCGGAAGCTTTTTTTCAGTTCTGCACATATAAGCCCTATATCTTTCTGCTCGTAAAGGCAAATAAAGGGATGAGAAAACTCCTTAACCGTTATCTGATCAATAAGCTCCAATGCATTCGCAATACTTTCACGAGTGTTTACCTTAAGTCCTGTTTTTGCCCTCTGGATTTTGTCACCATCGTAAAGCAATGTAAATACCGATAGCAGTTGATCACGAAGTGAAGCCAGTTCAAGGTGCAACGCGTTTATCAGTAATTCACTTTCGCTTTGCTGCTTCAGAAATAATATTTTAAAGGGTAATTGTACTGCAGCTTCAAGATAATTCCGTGCAATGTTTTCATACTTATTCTGCAGCGCATGGTTGACATGAAATCTGGAAAGATGCAGTGCATGTAATATCTGGCTTTGACACAATGGTAACTGATCGATCATAAGATCAAGTATACGATGCGATTCAGACCCGCCGTTCATACCAATGATATTAATAAGCTTACCTGCAGATTCATTCCTCGGATTGTTAAGAATAAAATTTGCGATAACAGGAACCGCAGCGATTCCGCATGCTTCAAGCATTTTAAAAACAAGGGTTTTATTTTTTCCTGCGAAACTTTTAAGAATAGTTTCTGCAATCTCAGGACTTTTCATCCTGCGTGCAGACTGCAAAGCAGTTCGAACCACCTCATCATTTGGATCATTGAGAAGATTCAGTATTAAAGGTTGCAGCGTTTTATTATTTATTTCACCAAGAATTTCTGCTGCACATTTCCTGTTTATTGGATTTAGAGAAGAAGCAAGCCGACGGAGTTTTTTTTCAGCCTCATCAAGTTGCAATGGAAATCTTCCATTGATAATTCCGCTTATGGCCGCACAGATAATTTGGGGATCTTCATGATGAAGATACGGGCTAAAATCAATAATAGATTCTATGTGCGAAAGCATTCTAACGGCAGCGGCCTTAATACCGGGATCCGCATCTTCCCTAAAGAGATAATGAAGATGATTGTTTGCTTCCTGTTTTGAAATTTCTGCTATAGCGTTTATCGCCTCATGTTTTACTATCGGACTGGAATGCTTCAATCCGATAACAATTAAATCACTTTTGTTTGCGAGATGCTGATTCTTAATTAACCTTAAAACAAAGGCCGCATCACTTTCATCATTACCAGCAACCTTTTCTCGCAATACTTCAAAAGATTCTGCATCGCTAAGCTGGATGTCACGCTCATTTACGGAACGGTTACGGATAGCAGCGCTTAGTGTGAGGATATAGTTTTTATCAGCACTAAAAATCCAGATTATCCATAGCGAAATCATTACAAGTATTATCGCGCTGAGGATACGAAAATTGAGATTGTTATCGAAATGATAAAGTACATAAAGCAACACTCCAATAATAAAAAAGGCGACCGGATCCATAATCCCTTTCATAATCGTGTGACCCTGCAGTCGCTGGTGAAGTGAAAGCGGCTGGAGGGTGGCCAGCAGTACAGGAGACTGTATGGCAGAGCGCAAAACCTCGATTATGATTGCCATGGTACCAAACAGATAAAAAAGAACATTGTCATTTCCAAAGAAAGAAATAACTGCTATAATTGCAACTATAACAGGGGTGATCAGGAGAGAACGAATGATTCCATACTGGTTAACAATACGGTTACTGAAAAGAACCTTGATAATAAGTGTGATTGCGGTGCTTGCTGCAAGAAACCACGCAATAAATTCAGCAAGCGAGCTGTCAGTTTCAAATCGCTTTTTAACATATCCATAGAAAACAAAATTGACTATGAGAAAGCAGCAAAGGGTGAAAAAAGAAATGATAGCCACCTGCCTTATTAATTTGTTTCCCATAATCAGGTTATAGAATTCTTTTGCCGAATTGGAGGATGTTGTATGCACTGTATGCGGAACATGTAATGTGTGTAACTCCGTTTGAAAAATATCCAGGGAAATTAAACGGTGAAAAAAAAGGAGTGAAAGAAGCGATGCCCCTGAAGCTATCCACAATAATTCCTGACTACCGATCTGGTGCACTAAAGCTGCTGCCACAAATCCAATAAATTTAGCCGGGATATCCCCAGCACTTACAATGGCAAATAACCTTCTGCTTTGACGTACATCAAATAAACGGGAAGCAAGGCCCCAGAATTCCAGGTTATTTAAAAGGTACAGCACATAAAACCAGGCAAGCATCACGTAATAAAACCATCCAGATTCATTGCCTGAAATGAATAGCATAAAAAGGAATATGCTCAGGGCATTGAAAACTAATACGCCGAGGGTAATATGTTTTACTGACAACATATTTTCCAGTTTATTGTATAACCAGCCGAAAAACCAGAGCAGAAAAGAGGTGAGAATAAAGACTTTCGAAAGCTCTGAAATTGGCAGCTCTGCCTGTTTGAGATAATTTATAAACAGCGGGAAAGATGATGTTAAAAATAGTGCAATGGAAGCTCCCTGAAAAAATTCGAAGGCAAACATGCGGGTTACCAATACCCATTCTTCATCCCGAATGAGCAGCAATCGTTTAAAAGCAGCAGGGACTTGCAACGGTATATAGTTTAGATTCCCTCCACGAAAGTAATAAATACGGTAACCTGCTTTTGCAGAGATAGGAAAATAATGTAATTTATGGTTCTGCAATTTCCAGCTATCGCATTAACCGCATCGGTTACTGTAAACGTTTGGAAATCCTATTTCTCTTCCATATTCCTGAACATCTCCAGAATCTTTTCACTTACTCCCGTATTGGAGTAACCCCCATCATGAAAAAGATTTTGCATGGTTATCTTTTTGGAAAGATCTGAAAACATGAACACACAATAGTTAGCGCACTCTTCTGCAGTGGCATTACCGAGAGGAGACATTGCTTCAGCATAATTAAAAAAAATATCAAAACCGGCTACACCTGAGCCTGCAGTAGTATATGTGGGGGACTGGGAAATAGTATTGATTCTAACTTTTTTCTTTATGCCATAGTGATATCCCCAGCTTCGGGAAACAGATTCGAGCAACGCTTTTGCATCTGCCATGTCATTATAATTAGGAAATACGCGCTGTGCAGCCATATATGTAAGAGCAACTATAGATCCCCAATCACAAATTGCATCAAGCTGGTAAGCAGTCTGAATTATTTTATGAAAAGAGGAGGCGGAAATATCCAGAGTTTTTGCAAGAAACTCATAATTCAAATCAGTGTACGGTTTGTTCTTTCGCACATTGGGCGACATTCCGATGGAGTGCAAAACAAAATCTATTGGTCCTCCATGAATTTCGATCGTTTTCTGAAAAAGTTTTTGAAGGTCGTCAGTGCTCGTTGCATCGGCAGCAATCACTTCAGCATTCGTCGCCTTTGCAAGCTCTGTAATCTTCCCCATGCGCATAGCAATGGGAGCATTCGAAAGCGTTATGGATGCACCTTCCTCAAAACAGTGCATTGCTACCTTCCAGGCAATTGACTGTTCATCTAAAGCGCCGAAGATTAATCCTTTTTTCCCTTTCAGTAAGTTATATGCCATTTAATCTTGTTTTGACAAATGTAATTTATGAAATCGGATTGCTGAAACATTGGATCTATCAAGGTAATCAACAACCTCAATCAGGCTTTAATTAAGCAATTCTTTTGCGCTTTCCAGGGCGGCTGCGGTAACTTTTTCACCGCTTATCATTTGTGCAATAGCTTTTACCTTTTCCTGGGCGTTGAGTTCTTTAACACGGGTATAGGTTCGTCCTTCCAAAAGCTCTTTATATATAAAATAATGCATATTTCCCTTTGCAGCAAGTTGGGGGAGGTGCGTAATACATATTACCTGGTGTTTTGAGCTGAGTTGTTTAAGGATTCTTGAAACCTTCATTGCCGTTTCTCCTGAAATACCTGAATCAATTTCATCAAAAATAAGAGTGGGTAAGGAGGTAGAAGCTGCAATAAGCGATTTAAAACAAAGCATTAAACGTGATAATTCACCACCTGACGCAATTTTTCGGATCTCGTGAAATTCGCTGCCTTTATTTGATGCAAACAGGAATTGAAAATGATCGAGCCCAAGAGAAGTCATCTGATTTTCACTGAGCATCCTGTGATTAATTTTAATTTGTGCGTGAGGCATACCTACTTCTTTCAGCATACTGTTCACAGTCTGTTCTACCCGTGTAACTTCTTTCAGACGGGCAGCGGAAATTTTTTGCGATACTTCAATTAAATGCTTTTTTTCTGATGTTATTTTTAATTCCAGGCTTTTTAGTTCTTCAGTCTGCAGGTGTATCGATTCAATCTTAGTTCTTAAGTTGTTTGCAATTTCTAAAAGATCTGAAACCGAATTTACATGATGTTTTTTCTCGAGCCTGTAAATCGAATCAAGCCGCTGCTGTATTTCCTTAAGTCGTACCGGATCCATTTGCAATTCCATCTGCCTTTCATCGAGTTCGGAAGCAATATCATCGAGCTCAATCCGGCAGCTGTCCAGCCGGTCAAGTAACTGGTCTGCCTGTGCGGAATATTTTTTTATACTATTCAGAAGGCTTGAAACATCTTTTAATTGTTTTATTATAGAGATCTCTCTGTCTGCAAGCAATTGACTGGCAGATGAAAACTGCTGTTTGATCTCTTCAGCATGTTCCAATTGCTTTTGTTCTTCTTCGAGAAGAACCTGATCGTCTACTTTCAGAGATACTGATGAAAATTCTTTAAGCTGGAAATTTAAATAGTCCAGTTCTTTATTTTCACGGATGTTTTGCTCATCAAGCTCTTTCCACCTTCTTAAATGAGCCTGGTAATCCTGGAACAGACGTGTAAAATTTTTTACAGCATCTCCCTGTTTTGACAATGAATCAAGTAATAGTAATGGGAAAAGTGAAGAATTCAATTCCTGGGATTGATGTTGGCTGTGCATATCAACCAGCTGGTCGCCCAGTTCTTTCATGACAGAAAGGTTTACCGGAGTATCGTTAATAAAAGCACGTGATTTTCCGGAAGCAGAAACTTCCCGCCTGAAAATAAGCCGTGCATCTTCATCCAAATCATATTGCTTAAAGAAGCCACTTAAATTTAAGCGGCTTGCATCAAAATAACCTTCTACCACACATTTTTTTTCACGGTCAAAAAGTACACTCTGATCTGCCCGTTCTCCAAGTACAAGTGACAAAGCCTCCATAACAATTGATTTGCCTGCACCCGTTTCCCCGGTAATTACGGATAACTCTTCTGAAAAAAATAGCTCCAAACGTTCGATGATCGCGTAATTTTGAATGAGGAGTTTCAAGAGCATAAATCAAAATTAGGTAGCAGAACCCGATTTAAACAAGTATAGATAAAGAATTAACAATTAGGACGAATTTTTATGCACGATCAGCCATAATTTAAGTAATCTGCATTATAGATAGTAACAAGTCTTTACAGCGTTGAGGCCATATTTAATTCTTAGATAAAGTTTTAATGAAAGTTCAATATGTAAATGGATTGATATCATCTAATAGTTCAAGCTTTTGATAGTTCAAGCTTTAAAATTGGGAATTAGAAAAAATATATTCTTTATTATACTTCTAATGCTGGGCGGAAGCAAGGTGCAGTCGCAAAATCTCGTTCCAAATTTCAGCTTCGAGAATTATTTTCATTGTCCAAAAGGATTTAATTCTATGGATACTTCTGCAGTTATATTTCCATCCGTAGATCGGTGGTATAATCCAAATAATGGTACTGCCGATTATTTTAATGTTTGTGGAGATGAGCTTGACAGTATTCCTTTAAATGTTAATGGATTTCAATATCCCCATAGCGGCAATGCTTATTGCGGTATCATCTGTTATTCGTCAGAGATTAAAAATTACCGGGAATATCTGCAGGTAAAGCTTCTTAGTGCTTTGGAGGGCGGAAGAATCTATTGCGTACAGTTTTATGTTTCTAACGCAGGTGCACGGATTTTGAATGAAGCTTCGGGCCTCTTATATTATAAATCTTATGCTATCAATTCTTTAGGGATGAATATATCACAGGGAAGGCCAGTAAATTATAATATAGGAGATAATATTCTAAGAATTTCGCCGCAGATAGTCAATGATAAAGATAGCATACTCGAAGACACACTAAACTGGACATTGGTATCCGGTCTGTACTTTGCGAAAGGGGGTGAACAGTATCTTACTATCGGCAACTTTATTAGTGACGATAACCTTAATAAAAAAATAATTGCAGAAGGAAACGGACATGAAATATATTCCTTATCCTATTATTTTATCGATGATGTTTTTGTAGTACCGACAGACATCATTTTCAAAGATATAGGACCCGATACAAGCCTTTGCAAAGGAGATTCAATGTTGCTTAATATCACCAATCCCCTGGCAACAGGTTATTTGTGGCAAGACGGAATTACTAATCCTATTTATAATGTCCATGAATCAGGCGAATATCTTGCAAAAATATTTTTTGGCGATTGCGGCAGCATTTCGGATTCTTTGAAAATTAACTTTGTTTCTCAACCGCAAATATTTTTAGGAACCGATACCTCCATTTGTGAATCAACTGCATTAAACCTTAAAGCTTCCGTTGAAGGCAATGCGCAGTATCAGTGGCAGGATGGATCCGGCAGTAACTTTTTCACTGCTTCTGCCAGCGGTACCTACTGGCTAAATGCAACGAATGAATGCGGAAATGATCAGGATACCATCCACCTTGATTTTATTAATTGTAATTGCAGAGCGGTGGTTCCTAATGTTTTTACTCCTAATGGAGATGGTGTGAATGATTTTATGAAGCCTGTTATGGAATGCAATGAACTGACTTCCTATAATTTGAAAATTTTTAACCGCTGGGGTGAATTGGTTTTCGAGACCAATAATGTAAGCGACGGGTGGAATGGAAGGTATAAAAGTCAACCTGCAGAAACAGGCACTTATATATATTTGATCAACTACAGTGGTATGATAGAAAGCCGCTCTCTTTCGAAAACTAAAAGTGGAAATTTTATTTTGATGAGATGATTACTTTCATCCATAACCTTTGCAGCATTCCTCTATGTTACGGATTACTGCGTGAGTATTTTTTCCAGGTCTGAAAGTATATTCATGTAATAAATGGCAGCATCATAAGGAGAATTAAATGGCGAAAAATATTTATGTACATCACCATCCGACCAGAATTTTGTACTCATATAATAAAAATGATCTGATGTTTGCAGCTTTCCCCAAACTTTCAGCAGGTCTGCATCCTGAGTTTGCTTTACCGCATTTTCCAAAGCATAAATTCTGTTAAAAGCTTCCTTTTGCATTTCATTTTCATTCCAGGCTGAAATATCCCTGTCCGCATCAGCCCATGAAGTATAGTCAGGAACATCGTAAATGTCCCGCACAGGATATAATTCCAATACTTCGGAAGCGGTTCTGAAATGAAAGTCAGGATGCTTTAAAATCAATGGCGGTAAATTGCTAATAAAATTGAAGATGCCTGTTTCTTTCCATTGATGCTCGCCAAAAGTTTCATAGTCCATAAATAAATTTATAGTTTCAGCGGCGCCTGCATGCTTATGGATCCAGTTTGTAAACTTCTCTGCGGTAAGCGGCCAGTGTTCCCATCCGCTGTTCGAGAACCTGAAAGCAATGTCATCGCTCAGCCTGTAATTTTTCAGTAACAATCCAAAATTCTCTTTGCCCGGAACTGCAAAAACCTGGTTTGGTGAACGACCGTTCAGCCATTTATCTGCACCTTCACACAGCATGCCTCTGTATCCAAGGCCCGCTATGTGATCAGCAATATCATTGTTGAAAATAAGTTCTGTATTTCTGAATATGGTTGGTTCTGCACTAAACAATTCTTTTACTTTATCATGGTGCATTTGTACCTGCCGGTCGAATTCATTTTTAGAAAAGATATAACTGAGAGAATGATAATAAGTTTCTTCTAAAATTTCAACGTATCCGGATGCCACCAATGCCTGAAACGATTCCAGCACATCCGGGCGGTATAATTGCAATTGTTCCAGTACTACACCTGAAAAAGAATAAGTCAGCTTGAATTTACCCTTGTACAGCGAAAGTAATTCCAGAAACTTTTTATTGGCAGGCAAATAACATTTTTCTGAAACCTGATTTAAAATAGCAATATTCTGTTCGTAATTTTCATAGAAGTGATCATTGCCAATATGTGTAAAGCTGTATTCCCTTAAGCGAAAAGGTTGATGGACCTGGAAGTATATACATACTGCTGTGCCTGAATTATTTTCAACTTTTTTTATAGCACCTTCTCCCTGATTTTCTGTCCTTATCCCACCGGTTTGCAAATACTTTTTACCAGGTATAAAACTTGCACTTTTTTCTTCCAGGTTATCAACTTTCTCTTTTTTGTCAGCGGGTCGTGTAATTTCATTATTGGTTACTATGGCATCTGATTTATTTTCCGGATTAAACAAAGGCAGTGACTGATCGCTCTTCCTTGCCGGTTTATTATTTTTTTTATTATTCATTTTCAATCAGCTATACAACATCAACCTGAGGCACCATTCGCTTGTAAGACTTAAGCACTTCCCGTGCTGAATTATCCCAGCTTATGTTCCTGATATCATTTGCAGTAAGGCGAACCATAGTGTCGCGCAATCCGGCATAATTTAATACACCGTATAAATAATCAGACAGCTTATTGGTATCCCAGCAATCTGCCTTTAAAACATTAAATAGAACTTCGTTTACCCCGGATTGTTTTGAAATAACACAGGGCACATTAAATTGAGCAGCTTCCAATGCAGATAGTCCAAATGGTTCGGAGACAGAGGGCATAAAATAAGCATCTGCAGAAGCGAGCAGCTCTTCAATTTTCTGCCGGTTAATGAACCCCGTAAAGACAACTGCATCATTTAATCCTGCATTTGCCACCTTTATTTTTAAATCTTCTGCCAAATCTCCTGATCCGGCTATATAGAATTTTACATTAGTCATCCGGCGGCTAAGTTTTACTATAGTTTCGAACAAAAATTCCGGACCTTTTTGCCGTGTAATTCGCCCCAGAAATAAAACCCATTTTTGACCATCTGTCCGCTGTATTTTATACACATGGGCCGCTTCAATAGCATTATAGACCGGTGAAATTTTATCAGGATTTATGCCATAATAATTAATAATAGAGTGCTTGGTATACTCGCTCACCGGCAATATATGATCAGCAGCTTCAAGGCCATTTTTTTCAATAAAGTACACCTGGTTTCGTACATCCGGATTTGCACGGTCTGTTTCCAGGGAATGAACGTGAACCAATAAAGGTTTTCCTGTTTTTTCTTTAAGTTTTATGCCGGCAGGATAGGTGATCCAGTCGTGTGCATGTATCAGATCAAAGTCAATTGTATCCGCTAGTTTTTCAACCACTTCAGCATAAGCCTGCACTTTGCGAATAACATTTATTCCGTAAGAATCAGATTCATTAAAAAGCGATATAGCTTCAAAGCCGCTGATATCGTAACTATAGTAAGGTACCCGAAGCTCCGCCAGTTGGTTATTTAGTTCATGTGTTAAAAATTCAGTAGCTAAAAAAGTACGGTAGTCGGCTAAAAAAAGCTCATTCCCAATAGGGTCAAAAGTAAAATGGTTGAGACCAAGAATATTTACTTTTCTCATCTTAAAATTCAAATCGCTTTTCGGAAGAATAATTTTAAGATCCGTAAAGCCTGCAAGTGCTTTTGCAAGACCGTAACAGGCCGGACCCAATCCACCAGTAACTATTGGAGGAAATTCCCAGCCAAGCATCAATACCCTGATCTTACCATAATCCACAAAAAGTGATTTATAATTTTGTGAGTCTCGTAAACCTACAGGATTGTAACGAAATATAAAAAGTCTTCAAAAGGCTTGTGTAATTTTATAGCGAATCTAAACAGGCGTAGAAGTAGCTGGTGGTTCTGATTTGAAGCCCTCGCTTAATTTTTTATTGGCTGCTTTTAGCTGTTGATTTTTTTTCCATATAGCGGGAAGTTCGGCAAATATCCCGGAAATAAAACCTGCTAAAAATATCAGGAAAACGGTGAGTGCCTGGGATTGATAAAAATGCCAGATAAGAAAATTTATAGCCACTGTGGCTGTATTCTGGATGGCAAAAATAAGAGAAACAATAAGGATGAAAATGGTAACAAGGTAAATACGGTTCATGGCAAAAAATTGTACTGCAAAATACGAATTAGATAAAATCTCTGCAGCTTTATTCTTGTTAAAAGTTCTTATATATTTACAGATGATATAGTTCTGTAACCCTTTCAACATCTATGTTGCATTTAACAGATTCTTTTAGATAAATTTAATTGAGCCAAGACTAAACAAAAGATAGCAAATAATAACAAAAGTATTTTTGGACAACACCATACAGAAACCTTTTTTATAGCCTTTCATAGACTTGCCCAATTACTGCAATGCAGAGCTGTATTTTATAAATTCAATTGATTTATATTCGGGGAATTGCGTTCGTGGAATTTTTCCAAATTTCAAGCGGAAAAATATAAAATACAGAAATTGTTAACTTTTACGGTGATTTGGACTGTTTCTGCTCTATTTTAGATACCGCGAACACCTAAAATTATAAATAGAATATTATTTTTACCAACAGCGATTATCTGCCCTAAGCACCTCAGAGTAAAATTAGCCCCCATGAAACACCATGTACTCCTATTGCTATTAATAAGTGTCTTTAATTTTATCGTAATTCAAGAATCATTTGCAGCCTGCAATCCGGGAATAGCCACTAATCTTAAGCTTTCTGATAAAAAGAGCTGTTCCATAAAATTATCGTGGAGTCCTTCCACAGGTCAGGTAAATTACTATAAAGTAAAATACAGAGTTACAGGTACTACCGGCTGGAACTCTGCTAAAAAGGTTGACCTTGACTTATCTTATACCTTTACCGATCTTAATCCCTCTACTTCATACGATTTTGCTGTAACGGCCTATTGCAAAGATGGTACGTCAGGTGAAAATGCAATAAAAACAGGATCTACCACTTCGTGCACCATTCCGGAGACAACCACATTAAATGTCTTTAATAATCATTCCGCCATCATCAGCTGGAGTGGCTGTCCCTCATCTTTTAATCAGTTGCGCTATAGAAAAGCATCGTCCTCCACCTGGTTCTATGTTTCCACAGGGTCTTTGCAAACGGTTACCTTGACTACGCTCAGCACAAATACTGCGTATGTATATCAGTTAGTGGCATGTAAAGATACCGCTGATAATTGGTCAAAGATTGACTCATTTACTACCACCGTAGCAAGGCCTAATATTTTATTTATTATACTTGATGATTCGAGGTACGACAGTTTTAGTTCCAATGGTGGTCCTTCCTGGTTTCATACTTCCAATATGGATCGTATAAGTAAAGAAGGAGCCAATTTTAAAGTAAGCTGTGTTGTTTTTTCCTTTTGCGTTCCCAGCCGTGCATCCATTGTAACAGGACTGTACCCTCATAAGAATGGAGCAGTTTCCAATACTTCAGATATTACTCCCGGCTTGCCTACTACCGCTACCATTTTAGACAGTGCCGGCTATTACACCGGGTGGATTGGTAAATATCATATCGATGTGAGTCCTCAGCCCGGATATGATTATTGGTTGGGTACAAAGGTGAACAGCGGTACGGATGAATTCAATAACCTGCAATACAATTATAATGGAACGCTAAAAACTATTAACGGACATGATACCAAAACAGTAACGGATTCTTCAGCTGTTTTTGTAGACCGGCATTATACCCAAAACTTTTTTCTTACAGTAGCATATCATGGACCGCATAATCCTTTTATTCCGCAACCGCAGTATTCTGGCATCTATGCCGACGATCCAATGCCGGTTCCTCCGAACACTGCTCCTTATACCGTAAACTATCCGTCATTTTTATATAAGCAGCTTCCTCCTACATGGTATATTGCTCCTTCTGATATTCCACCGCTTTATGAAGGGTATTTTGAAATGTTAGCAGGTATCGATGAAGGCATAGGTGAAATTCTTCAGAAACTTACCGATTACGACATACTTGATAATACACTGGTGATTTTTACAAGTGATAATGGCTATATTTTTGGAGAACATGGCTTATTTAATAAGCGCCTTGCCTACGATCCTTCAATTCGTGTTCCACTCTTTGTGAGGTATCCTGCTTGGTATAGTGCCAATACAGTTATCAATAACCAGATAGCTTTAAATGTGGATTTTGCGCCTACCATACTGGCTGCAGCAGGAATTAAAACTCCTTACAATTTTGACGGGGCGTCTCTTAAAGATCTTTCTGACGGTTTAGTAAACAGGCAATATATTTATTATGAATACATTTATTCATCTGCAGTAGTAAAATTACCCTATATAAGAGCTGTTCGTTCCTTAAATGACATGTATATCAGCTATGGATGCAATAGCCAAACGGAAGAGTTCTTCGACCTTACAATCGATCCGCTAGAAAACACCAATCAGATAAATAAATCATCGTACTCTTCATTAATAAATACTTTCAGAAATCAGCTTGCTACTTTCGAAACTACCCTTCATGATAACTATCTTACCCCTATCTCTACATGTTCCCTTTTAAACCCCCAGAAAAATGAAGAGGTGAATTATACAGACAGTGATTTAGATATTGATCCATCTCAGCTTATAGTATATCCTGTGCCTGCTACAAAGGAAATAGACTATTACTTTATTTCCAGATCCGATGATGCTAATGCAAAGCTGGTTTTGACTAATTTATATGGAGAGGTCGTGCAACAACAGCCACTAAATGTTGCTCATGGTGAAAACGCTGGTAACCTGAACCTGAACCCGAATTTAACTTCCGGGCTTTATTATCTGACAGTAAATTGCGCATCAGCAAGGTTAACCAGCCGTATAGTGATTAACCCGGAATAAAAAGTTTTATAAAGTGTATTTACTTTCTGAGTTGTATAGCAAGTGCTACCGCATCAGGTACATTTTGCCTATTCCCTTTTTGAAATATGAATCCGTGCTGCTTCCATAATGATCTAAGGATTTACCGTTAAGTATGGCCGTTACCCTGTAAAAATAGAGCCCATTTGCGAGCTTATCACCATATTGGTCAGTGCCATTCCAGGTGTAATCAGTAATGTTGTTTCCGATATGAATATGACCAAGCTCATTCATAAAAATCTCTTTCACCACTCTTCCGGTAATGGTCATGATTTCAATCTTTAATGATTGTGGAACGATGCTTCCGGTCAATGTAAAAACAAATTGGGTAGAAGTGGAAAAAGGGTTGGGGTAATTAAGCACGTTAGAAATCATAGCAGCATTTATAACCTCGAAAGAAATTTTATAGGAATTAGATCCTGAAGCATTACCGCTACGATCGAATCCCTGTACCACTAACTGGTATTTTCCATCAACCGGAAATGACTTTAGTACAGAGATCCGGGCCGTATTGTTTTTAGCAAGCTGGTCCTGGTTAGCTGGAAAAAATATAGCACTGGTATTGTCAAAAGTTACGGCGTGGTTAGAACCGTCAGGATAGATGAAGTAAAGCTTGAAAAGTGAAGTGTCGTTCAATGCGAGGAATTTATTTTCATCCTTAAGCATAATTTCTATATCCGGCTTTGCTGAAATCAGGTCACCATCCAGAATATGCATACCATCAAAGGTTACATCAAGCAAAGGGTTCTCCCGATCCCGCGAAAGAGAATACTTCACTACTCCAAAATTATTGAAATGCGTTTGTTCAGGCTGATCATTGTCAGGATTGGCTTCTGCATATAAATAATTCAGACCTGCATAGCAATCACAGCCCGTATCAAATGAATAGGAAACATGAATAGTATCATTTGCCGGCAAGGGCTTATATCTTTTATAAAAGAGGTGTTTTGCATTGCTGATATCGGTTATCTCATACTTCATAAGCAAGCTGTCCATATTCCATGGTGATAAATTTTCAACCGCGACGGTTAAATTCTGCGGAATAAACTGTTGAGCTGTATCCTTAAAACTAAAGTACGCAGAAGGGTTCAATGCAGCTTCCGGCACAGGCTGATAGTACACCTGCCATTCATCGAGCTGAACTGGAGTTCTTTGGGAAGTATCGAGAGTATTTAAACGCAATTTCAAAAATGGATATAACAGGGAATTGATAGCCGTAAGCACCGTGTCGTTTGCAATAATGTTATTGGACAAAATAGTTTCAATTCCTTCGGAATTTACGCCAATAAGCTGCAGTGAAATGTGATCCTTTCCATTTTCAAGCTCATGAGCTTTCCAGTGTAAAGATGACCATGATTTCGCCGGCCCAATTAACGGTGATTCAATTGAACCCTGGTCCCAGTGGCCGGTAATAACAAAGCTTGGATTCAGAATGGAAGTAAAAGTATCCCCCACAACTTCATATACAGGATAGCGAAAATCATTTTTCTTTAGAAAAAAAACATACGGTACAATACTGTCTATAGAAGTAATTTTAGTAAGCCCCAGCTTTGTAAAAGCATTCAACATCGTTGCATCCCAGTTCCTGATATTAGCATCATTAATAGTCATCATCAGAATGTAATCACCATTAGGAATGGTATCTAAAAAATGAATCACATCAAGATTTTCTGCAGACAGTGTATTGTATAAAAACATATTACGTGGATTGGGCTTGCATTGGATGCTTCCGTATAAACCCGTGGTACCACCGAGGTTCGGATTCATCCATTGTATACCGGTAGCAGAATCAATAACTGCAAACAAGACAGATGTTCCATACCCCCCGCAGTCCCATCTTGCCATCAGCACACCGTTTATATAATAAGCGGGCTGATCAAGGGATAGCGGCCCTCCAATCCAGGTAGTGACTCCGTCGAATGCACTAACTGTTTTTACATCACTCACGAAACTAAAAACCCTATTGCTTCCGAGTTGAACATTTACCAGGGGATCCTTTAAAAATTGAAAATAATGAGACTGGCTCCATCCTGTTGCGCTACCGTTGATGTGTGTGAATGAAGAAGTGTGCCAGCTTAAATGATTCCCATATAAAGTATCTAAGCTGGTACGCCAGTAGTAAACAACACTATCTTGTAATAGGGTGGCGGGGGCCCACTTAATTACGCCACCCTTTTGAGAAATCTTAATAGTGTGCAGTTGCAGGCTATTAAAATTTTCTGTTGTATCAATTTGGATAACATACTGCTTTATTCCCGCAAAGGGGTTAACGGTAGAGGCCTTTAAAATAACTCCTTGCGAGTTTACAATGGAATATTCATAGGGATAAACGGGAAGAATATCATCAGTGAGTATTAGAAGAGGTACTGTTATTTCATTGTTTATTTCCGAGAGTTCTTCAATTTCTCCTGTAGCAGAAATGCTGTCCCCGGCATCCACCTTAATGTCGAATTGGTTTATACCAAGTGAAAGGGAGGATTCCGTTTTAACCATTAGTGAAACGGTATCTGTGTAATACGGTGCTTTGATCCTATAGTGATATAAAAATTCTTCATCACCATTTGATAATTTCCTGTGTACATCTATGTAGATAGAATCGTTTATTGCTTCGCCGATATTTGTAATTATAATCTTAAGGTGAAAGGAATCTAGGCCGGCCGAAATAGTGGGTGGGTCAAAACTTACTGACTGGGCCTCTATTACATAATCAGGCTTTGCATGAGTATTTAATTTTAGAGAGGGATCACAATCAAGCAGCATTTGTTCAGCTACGGCTTTATCTGTGGAAGAGGTTGATTGCGCAGCGATATTCTGGATAGTTCCAGCAATCACGGTGCCCACCGATTTATTGTAATTTTTAACAGAAAGATTCTGGTAAAAATTGGTACTGTACAGATCTAGACTCGTAGAAAGAGAAAATTGAGAAGGAGCAAGAAATCCAATTGCCGCTTTCCCTTCCTCAAAAATAAAGTTCTCACTTATGCCGTGTGTACTCGTAAAAAGGTTTCCAATAAGACAACCATTCGTAAGCATAAAGGGATACTTGCCATAGTTATCGTATTGATCCGGCTTATCGAGGTTAAAGTCAAATGAGTTATAGGAAGAATGGCCAAAAAACGTGATCATGGAAACACCGCTTTTCAGGATAGAATCCACATAGGTAGAAGTAACATATTGTATAGGGGAACTGCTGGATTTAAAAAATGAAAATACGTGACCGCCGTATAAGGTATCTTGTATAATCAATTTGTATTTATTGAGGAAGTATTCGTAAACCGATTGCTCTGCAGCATTCAAACCTCCGGCAAGATGTACCACATTTTTCATCCACGCCATATTTTCTATGGTCTGAAAAGGAATGGATTGGGCGCTCATAAAAAGCTTTGCCTTATCTAAATAAATCCGGATTTCATTTGCGCTAAGGCATGAAATTCTGCCAATTGGAATACGGGGTACGGGTGAAGCATTCGTAGCAGTTAACAAATTATCAGAGCCAGGATTTCCAAAAGTGGGAACATAGCAAAGCGACCGGTTGACAGAGTTGCTCCAAATACTGGTGTATTCTATTCCCTTTCCAATTAAAAAAAGGTGACGCTCATCAGGCGGCCATTTGCTTAAAATGTAATCCGCAAAATTTCTTATTGCGAGTGGATGAAGCCGGATTCCATAAGCAAATTGATCATAGAGCTGATTCACATCAACCACAATGGACTTATAACCATAAGAATTTTTAAAATCACGGTAGTCATTAATATAGTTATGTCCTGTTCCGTCATTAAAAAAAAATGGATGTGTGATGATGATAAAATTGCCCTGATTAAGAGGAATTGAAAAGTCAGTGAACTGAACAGAAAACAGGGAGTCCACTTTTTTTATAACTTCCGAAGTATCTTCTGATATTAATAATAGTTGCCGCTCCGATATAGAAGCCGGCAGAACAAATTTTTCCGTATCGTTTTGTACGATAGCTTCCATTCTCAGATGATTGGTGAAATCAAATAAAACAGGCTCCGCACCACGTTCATCGAAATTTACAATCTCAATATATTTATTCGATGGTCCACCATTGACATTAAAAAGAAAGGAGGAACTATTGCCGGCATTAAATTGCCTTGGATATTTCAATTCCTGCCAGGCGACAGAGTTGTAATCTGTAACCTCAGTGGAGGCTGCATTGGAATAAGTAACCGCCGTATTATCTGTGAGCCAGCTATTGGAAGGCAACGAAGCCTTTATCTCCTGGGTAACAAATCCAAACGAATTCCCTGTGTAAAGCGTGTTCCCATTTATAGAAATGCTGAGTACGTGGTTTGTCAGTCCTGCAGCCACCGCATATGCATTGAAAACCGCTGGCGGGCCTGCAACGTAGAGATAGGGGGTGCTTAGTGCATAGCTTATCTGGCTCTTGTTAAATGCTGCATCCGTATAACCTTCCGTAGTGTTAAAATCTGATTCGTAAACGGCTTGCCCTGTGTATGTTGTAGGGCCGATGCCGTAATTTGCCGGGGCTCGGTCTCTGCCAAAAGTATCACCGGAAATGTACCAGCAATAAGATTCTTTCTGTGGATGGTTTAACAGGTTATCAGCAATGGTATCGAACCGAAGATGATTCGGCTGACTGTTCCATGTTAGATAATAGCACGCAGTATCGTTAAACATGCTCAGGCGCTCATTTGCCTGCCAGCTTTTGTCAAGATAAAGACTAGAATCAAGTGAACCATCGTTATGTCGGGCATAAAATTCTATGTAGTCATTCGTTGCGAATGCGCCTTCAGCGGTGGCATAAACAGGGATTTCGGCGCCACGGCTAAAAATTTGAAATTCGTTTCCGGTTATCGTGGTAAGCGGTACACCAAACTTTACAAGCGTTTCATAATCCAGGTGATAAAAACCATCATTAATGATCTTGAATTTGAAATAAGATTGCTGAAAGCTGATCCATTCATTGCCTGTTAGCTGGGCAAAGGCATCTAAAGAAAATATTAAAAGTGCAACGCTAAGTACAATCTTTTTCATCTGCCATAACCAGCTTTGGGTTTATCAGCTACGCCAAACCTTATTGAAAATACGTGTGAGTATAGGGAGCCTGAAAGGTCACCTAAATTAGTAAGCGCATAATCTATATCAACTGTTTTTATCCTCAAACCTATACCTATATTAGGCTGAACGGTAAGCGCCTTAGAGCTGTCTATATTTCTAACCCGTTGAAAATTCCCGACTCCGGCACGTAGATAGATGGTTTTCCCGTAACCGGCTTCCAGGCCAATATGAGGATCAAAGGAAAAAGGCTTCGCACTGATGAGCACGTTTCTTTTTCCATCGGTGGTTACATCCACATCAATTTCAGGCAGTAATGATATTTTATTCGTCTTGCCAAATTCAAAGTTATATGCCGCTCCAAGAATAATTTTCGGTGCCGTGAGCTCAATAGAATTTCCAGGGATAATATTATTTGTCTCAGAAAAAATGGTTTGTTCCTGGTCGGTAAAATCAAAGTTCCATGCATTAAAGGTTGTGGTGATGTCTTTCCCCAGGGCGCCAAACCTCCAATTTTTTAACTGGTACTGGGCACCAATATCGATGCCTACGCCCCATGAATGTGCAAAGCTTCCGGCGGTGCGATGTATAATTTTAAGGGTGCCACCTGCTCTTAATCCTTCAATCGGCAATGATTGTGCATAGGAAAATAGAGCTGCATAATCGGCAACTGAAAAGGTGGTTACATTATTATAATTGATACTGCCATCCGGTTCAATCAGAAATAAAGTGTTAGGGATGTCATCCACTCCAAAGCGAATCAGGGAGAGCGCCATTACGCGATTCTTATCCTGGAGTGGAAGTGCCACGGATGCATAATCATATTTGGCGATGCCGGCAAAATATTCGGAATGCATCAGCCCCACTTCAAATTTCTTATCCATCAGCGATAATCCGGCAGGATTCCAGAAACCGGCCGTAACATCGCTCACCGTCGCCACTTGCGCGCCCGACATACCTAAAGCACGCGCACCCACACCAATACTCAGGAATTCATTACTGTACTTATAGAATTGAGCAAACGCTGAAGAACCAAAGCATACTGCAATTGCAAAAGGTAAAAATATTTTTTTCATTAAAGTATATCCGTGAGAGATATGAAACGCAGCCCTTATACGTGTATTGTAAAAGTAAAAATTAATAATGGAATGGAAATGTTGAAAACGCTTTAGAATTTATAATAAAGCGCAATTACCTGGTGCCTAAACTCTGCAATAAGATTTCGTGAAATTCGAAAGCATTGACGACATTAATTGGAGGAAAAGAGTGTTTTTTAAGAATATCAAAGTGTTTATCGTGTGTAATCAGGTAATCGGCTGCAGCTGAAATTGCACAATCGGCAAACTTATTATCATCAATATCATGCTCTATTAGATTCCATCGGAAAAATGGTTCATGATGTACCACATTGGAGGCTTCACTAAGAATAAGTAAAAAGGTGGCTACAGCTGAATCATCATAGCGGAAACGGATTTGCTCTTCAAATTCCAGCTATATATCATTACTCACTATTAAAATGAAATCTCCGGAAATTAAGCTCTTATATAGCCAGTGTAAATTACTTCGGGGACTAATTGTAACCATCATTACGTTGGTATCAATAACAATAGATATCATTGTTTTGGATCACTGAGCCAACTATCAAAATCTTTTTCAGTATAGCCTTTTTTATCACTTATATTCCCGATTTTTTTTGTAAATTTTTCTGATAAATGTCGCACCAAAAGCGACTTAATGTCATATAATTCCTGTTCGCTCAAGGGTTGCGAAAAAAGTTTAAGAATCTCTAACTGTGTTTTATTCAATGGGGTTTTGAAATCATTCATACTTAATATTTAATACAAAAGTAAAAGCAATTTTTAAAAAAACTGAATTTCTGGTTTTAGTAAAATCTATAACCTAAGCATTTGTTGTGTTTGTCTGATTGAATAATTACAATAGCAGGACTATACAAATGCGATAAACCGGTCCTTTATCTTTACTAAAAATTTTAAAAATGAATTTTATCGAAGAATTGAAATGGCGGGGATTGCTGTTTGATACTACTCCCGATACGGAACATCACCTGAATTCAGGTTCCCGGTCAGGTTATATTGGATTCGATCCTTCGGCACCTTCACTCCATATCGGTAACCTGATGCAGATCATGCTGCTGGTTCATTTTCAGCGGTCAGGCCATAAGCCGATAGCTTTGGTAGGAGGTGCTACGGGGATGATCGGCGATCCATCCGGTAAATCGGAGGAACGGAAATTATTAAGTGAAGAAAAAATCCGTGAGTATGAAGTTAAAATTAAAGAGCAGCTAAGCCGGTTCCTGGATTTTGGACAAAAATCAAACAGCGCTTCCATTGAAAATAATTACGAGTGGTATAAAAATATGAATGTGCTGGAATTCCTGCGCGACGTGGGAAAATACCTTACGGTAAATTATATGATGGCAAAGGATTCGGTAAAGAACCGATTGGAAACGGGAATTTCATTTACTGAATTTTCATACCAGCTGCTGCAGGGTTACGATTTCTTCTGGCTGAACCAGAACAGGAATTGTACACTGCAGATGGGTGGTTCCGATCAATGGGGAAATATTGTTGCAGGAATAGAGCTTACCAGGAAAAAATCCGGCAATGAATTATTTGCAGTCACCAGTCCGCTTGTGACACGTGCCGATGGAAAAAAATTCGGTAAAACAGAAGAAGGCACTATCTGGCTCGATAAGACCATGACATCACCCTATAAGTTTTACCAGTTCTGGCTAAACATCGGCGATGAGGAGGCCACAAAGTACATACGGTACTTTTCTTTATTCGAAGAAGAAGAAGTGCAGGAGCTGGAAAAAAACCATGTTGCTTCACCTCACCTGCGCCTGCTTCAGCAGGTACTTGCAAAAGATATTACCATCCGCGTCCATTCAGAAGATGATTATCAGCAGGCGCTGCAGGCTTCTAAGATCCTGTTCGGACAAGCAACAGCGGAAGAGCTCCGATCACTGAGCAATCGTGATTTTGAGGAAATTTTTGAAGGCGTTCCAACCACAAAATTAAGCAGATCGGATTTTGATAATGGAATGGAGGTGATGAAATTATTGGTGGATGAAACTCATTTTTTTCCTACAAGAAGTGATGCTCGCCGCACCATTCAGGGCAATGGAGCCGGAATCAACAAGCAGCAAATTACCCTTGACCAGGTAGTGAACGCAGATCAGCTCATTAACAATCGCTACCTGCTGTTGCAAAAAGGAAAGAAGAATTATTTCCTGGTGATTGCAGAATGATATCCATTTGAAAATAATAATTGGTGATCAAATGCAAATGGATTTTTCAACCTTCATCGAAAGACTAACGATACAGCTCAGTCATTCGCTTCCGGGTGAAGAAGTCCAGCTAATTATGGCGCCGGAGACTCGACTTCGGTACCGGGAATATTATTCTTCCATTCCAAATCCAAAAAAAAGCGGTGTGCTCATCTGCATCTATCCTAAAAAAGGTATTGCGCATACCGTACTGATGCTGCGGCCTGACAAGCAGGGTATACACAGTGGTCAGGTTAGCTTCCCTGGCGGAAGGCAAGATAAGCAGGACACGGATCTGGAGGCAACGGCTTTGCGTGAAGCAAATGAAGAGATTGGCATTCAAAAAAATGACGTGGTTATCATTGGGAAGCTCACGCCTTTACTAATTCCTGTAAGCAGTTTCCATGTGGAGCCTTTCATTGGCTACCTTAATTACGCCCCGGTATTTAGTTTAAATAAAGCCGAAGTGATGGATGTTATTGAAATGGAAGTGCAGGAATTGCTGGAAGAGAGAATGGTGCTTCGGGATGAATTTTTATCTGGAACCGGCTTGAAGATAAACGCTCCGTATTATCTGGTTGCAGGCCACAAGGTATGGGGCGCAACGGCAATGATGCTTCGGGAGCTGGAAGAGCTGTTGAGGGCGGTTTACAATTTAGATTAAGCTGTCAGTTGTCAGCAATCAGCAAAATAACCTTCCATGCCAAGTCATGGTATTTATTAAGTATTTAAACTTATCTCTGAACAAGTAAAAAACCGGCTGCGCTATTGAATTAAGTCAATGGCACAGCCGGCTAAAATGAGATAATTATTCCTTAACCCACTTCGAAGTGATCTGTGTAGCACCTATTGTAATGCGAATGAAATAAAGTCCTTTCGTAATTGAAGAAGTTGGCAGTGTCCATTCATTATTGCCTTCATTGGAAATAATATTCTTTTCCATTACTACCTGTCCCATATAATTTAAAATTTGAATAGCGGAAACCTGATCAGCCGAGTTTGTTTGTGTCCAATGTGCTGTTACGGCATCAGTTCCGGGATTTGGGAACAGGATAAAGGATTCTATAGTATTTGCCGAAAGATCCTGCATCCTTGCTGCTGCAGTAGTGAAAGTTTTGGTAGCCGTTAAGCCGGAAGTTTTTGTTCCTTTTTTATTGCACCACGTTTGAATGCGCCATTCATATTTCTTGTCCGATAATAGATTTGTTAGTGTGTACGTAGTTGCTGGAGAAGATACTTTTACATTCTTCCAGTTTGCAGCCCCTTTCTTGCGGTATTCCACATAATACTTAACAGCGCCGGTTGAGGCATTCCAGTTCAATGTAGCAGACGTTGCAGTAATATCTGTAGTTGTTAATTTTGAATCCGTCGGACGGGAGCATGGATCCCACGTATAGCGGTGTGCCCGGTAGATGTATTCATTATTCTGATATTTGAGCTCCCACACTATATTAAAGCTGGGATCAATTTCAGTCATGTTTGGGAATTCTCCTGAATAAGGCGGTATTCCCCAGTCCCCAAGCGTATTGCCATTGTCGAACCGTTGTACGCTGCCCATCGCGCTGCTGGCAAGCGGTTTTCCATTTATGGCAGGATGCGTATAAGACCACACAAGGGTTGCTTTTAGCTTTACTTCATCCAGCTGGTATTCCTTGGCATACGAAGTATTTGGATTTCCCCAATCATTGTTGTCAAATAAGGTGACGTCACCATTGGCAAGCCTGCGGATATCATGCTGGTAGTTGAACTTAGCGGGATCATTAGTAAAGACAAATTGGTTAGAATCGCCGCCATGTCTCCAAATAAAGTGCCCGTTATTAAGGTTAAGCTTAAAGACCTGATCGAGGTGGCGACATGAAACCAGCAGGTTCCCATCGTTGTCCTGTTCCAAAGCATTCATGTGCACGGCATCCACATATCCATTTGTAAAATTTTCATGAGGAGCTTCGCTTACGATGATATGATCGAAGGTCCGCCATTCAAAAAGCAAATTATCA
This sequence comes from Chitinophagales bacterium, assembly GCA_013816805.1. Classification (NCBI taxonomy): domain Bacteria; kingdom Pseudomonadati; phylum Bacteroidota; class Chitinophagia; order Chitinophagales; species Chitinophagales bacterium. The sequence goes on from JACDDS010000003.1 coordinate 173,662, forward strand.
TTGCCGTCAAACTCCTGGATCACATTTCCGGTAACGGTGGCATTTGAATTATAGCTCGGGTCGAATTGTGTTAAGTCCATTACCTGGAATTCATCAGCAATTAAAAAATAATGTCCGTTCGGGAAAAGTTGAAGCTCATGCACATCAGTCAAATACCCGTTTACGGCAGAAACAGAACGAACCTTTACGTAGTTAGAATTATAAATATCGAAGCTTGCACTGGTATTATAGGCGGTCATGTAACCCGTTATGATTTAGCTTCCAGTCAAAGCCGACACTTGGTGACTTCTTTTAAAAACAGAATCACCATTATTTTCAACAATCCAGAGACTTTGATCGGTGAACCCTCTGTTGCTGAAAAATACCTGTCCTGCCGTTGGATTTGTATTCACTAAAATCTGGTATGCGGAAGCCGCAGGAGCATTAGACTGTATTACATTGTTAACTCCGGGAGATGCTTCAGCCGCTTGCATTTTTTGAATTGCAGCCTGCATCTGTTCCTGTTCATCCATGGTATATTGCCTGTGAGTGAAGAAGGAAAAAGAATAGCCAGCGTACTGCGTGCCATTAATCGCCTGCAGTCGTGCCTTAACGGTTACATCCACCTTTTCACCAAATGCAAAAAGTTGCAAAGGCTTCAGGTTAATAGTTTTGCCATCGGTTGCCAGTATCAATTTAAAATCATGGTTTCCTTACCCTTCACTATAATACTGGGCATGTGCTGTAACACATTTTCTTAACATTACCAGGCAATATTATTAAGGGATTTATTCAGGAACATTATAGTTTGCCAAACGATGATACAATTACAATGCTGTACAGGACTATACCAAAGATCTGATCATCCTGGTGCTGTAAGAAAAAACTATAACCACCGAAATAAAGAATCCTGCAAGGCTCATCAGGAAGCTGATCCCAATTCCAATAAAAGCAATGGTAGCTAAAAATTCGCTGAAGGCACCTGGCGACTTATCCGTGGTCACGAACAAAATAGCTGAAATCAGGAATACCGTAACGGTTATTAATACTCTTTTAAAAGTTAGGGAGCGTATAACATTGGGATTCGGTATGCCTTCCGCCATCTAAATTTATTTATCCTCCATGAATGAATACCGGTAGCTTGTAGCAGGTAAAAAGTTTTCTTTTATGGAGCGCGGCGAAACCCATCTCAATAAATTTACCATAGAACCTGCTTTATCATTTGTTCCGGAAGCTCTTGCACCACCGAAAGGCTGCTGCCCCACCACTGCACCCGTTGGCTTATCGTTGATGTAGAAATTACCGGCAGCATTCACCAGCCGTTTGGTAGCCACTTCAATAGCATTGCGGTCCTGTGAAAAAATAGCACCTGTCAATGCATAGTTCGAGGTGCGGTCAACCAGGTCAAGGGTCTCTTCAAACTTCATTTCATCATACACATATAACGTTAAAACAGGCCCGAACAATTCTGTGCACATGGTAGTGTACAAAGGATCTTTTACCTTCAAAACGGTCGGGTGAATAAAATATCCTTCAGATTTATCAAAAGTTCCTCCTGCAACAATTCTTACATCAGAGTCTTCTTTTGCGCGCGTGATAAAGTCTGAAAGACTATCGAATGATTTCTCATCAATTACAGCATTAATAAAATTACGGAAATCCTCAGGATTTCCCATTTTAAAAGATTCGATGTCCTCCACCATGCTGGCTTCCACCTGCCTCCAGAGATTAGAAGGAATATATGCTCTTGAAGCGGCTGAGCATTTTTGTCCCTGGTATTCAAATGCACCACGGCAAAGGGCAGTCACTAATTCGTTAACCGAGGCACTCGGATGCGCGATTATAAAATCTTTTCCTCCCGTTTCTCCAACAATGCGGGGATAAGATTTATACTTGTCGATATTGTCACCGATGGATTTCCAAAAGCTATGAAAGACGGGCGTTGATCCTGTAAAATGAATTCCTCCAAAATCAGGATCGTTGAATATGATATTACTGGTTTCTGCACCACCTGTATAAATCAGGTTAATCACGCCGTCCGGTAATCCTGATTTTCGCAATACATCCATAATTACCCAGGCGGAATAAATCTGTGTTTGAGAAGGCTTCCAGACCACCGTATTTCCCATTATGGCTGCGCTGGTTGGTAAGTTTCCAGCTATGGAAGTGAAGTTGAATGGTGTAATTGCAAAAACAAAACCTTCAAGGGGCCGCCATTGCATCCTGTTCCAGATGCCATGGGAAGAAAGAGGCTGCATCTGATAGATCTCCTCAGCGAAAGAAACATTGAACCTTAAAAAATCAATGAATTCACAGGCGGCATCTATCTCTGCCTGGAAAACATTTTTTGATTGCCCCAGCATGGTTGCTGCATTGATCTTAGCGCGGTATGGGCCTGCCAGTAAATCTGCAGCCTTTAAAAAAATAGAAGCCCGGTTCTCCCACGACATATTTTCCCAACTTCTTTTTGCATCCATCGCCGCACTAATAGCCATCCTTATGTGTGAGGCATTTCCTTTATGGTAATAACCCAGTAAATGCGCGGTTTCATGAGGGGGATGGATCTCAGCTTTATCACCGGTGTAGATTTCCTTTCCGCCAATGAATATAGGAAGGTCTGCCTCTTCCGATTTCATATGTTTCAGTGCGTGCTTTAAAGTAGTCCGCTCCGGTGAACCGGGTGCATATAATAGATTGAGTTCATTAAAAGGCGGCGGCGCCTTATAGAATCCCTGGCTCATGAAAATTGGTTTTTTGTTGAATTATGCTTGCTATATTTTAACTTCCGATTACACATTATAGTTGCAATAAAGCACCATTTATCAAACATAGCTATTTTAATGTAGGTACCTGATACAGCGTATATATTTGATTGAACAATTCAGTGATTTATGCTACTCTGAATAGGTTTAGAATATCCGTTAAAATATTGCTTTATGAAAACAGTAAGCCTTTCGAGTGCGTAATTAGCGGCGGGAGAAAATACCATTCCCGGATAGACGTTTTACGGTTTATGCTCAGCACGGGTGTTGAAAACTTTATCGGCTGCCACCCGGGCTGGCTTTCTATTAAACTAATTTTACCTGTTATCCTTAAGTTATTTTCATGGTTGACAATACAAATAAATTAAAAGCAGTTCTGAAAGAGCCTGCTGCCGAAAAAGCGGAAGATAAGACGGTACCTGGTGCTTCCAAAAGAACGAGGAAAAAATCTAAGGATCCTGCAAAGCCATGGCTGGATGAACGAATCCCTAAAGCAGTTGGACTAATATTCCTCCTTTTTTCGATATACCTTTTTATTGCGCTTGCTTCTTATCTTTTTACATGGAAGCAGGACCAGGACAAAGTCTTTCAATTCTCCTGGACTAATTTCTTTTCGCAAAGCTTCAAGGTTGAAAACACACTTGGAAGATTAGGAGCATACCTGTCGCATTTTATTATGTACAATGGTTTCGGGCTTGCCTCATTCCTATTTGTCGGGTTCTTCTGTGAGGGAGGAATTAACTTATTATTCCGGAAGAAAATATATCCTGTTCCAAAATATGCAAAGACGATGCTCTTTGGATTGGTGGTGATTTCTACCTTACTAAGTTATCTTTTTCAGCACTATGATTTTCCTTTTGGCGGTGCGGTAGGAAACTATACCAGCTCCTGGCTGGTGGCTTTTCTTGGTACCGTAGGAACAGGAGTTTTGCTTGTTTTTGCTGGGTTGCTCTATCTCGTTATTGCATTCAACTACAATTTTAATTTCAACCTTAAATTTCCTGCTAAGAAAAAAGAAGAGCGGTTGTTAAGAAGGGAAGAGGTAACGGTAGCAGAGATTGAAAAAGAACAGGATACGCGGCTTGATTTCGATTTACCATTAGAAGAAAACGCTGTTACCAATTTTGAATTGAGAGAAACGGATCCTGTACTGCAGGACATAGATGAAAAGAAATCTGCATTGGCAGTTGAAGACTCCGATATTGATTTTAAAATTGAAGAGGCAAAGGAAGAAGAGATCATAGAACATGAGACTGCAGTAAGGGAAAATTATGATCCTACCATCGATTTACCCAAATACAAATACCCGACCCTTGACCTGCTGGAACACTACGGAACAGAAAAGATCAGGATCGATTCTGATGAACTGATGCGCAATAAGGATCAGATCGTAAAGACGCTTCAAAACTATGGCATCGACATTCAAAATATCAAGGCAACCGTTGGACCAACCGTTACGCTTTACGAGATCGTTCCCGCACCCGGTGTTCGAATTTCAAAGATCAAGAACCTGGAAGATGATATTGCGCTGAGCTTATCTGCTCTCGGCATCCGTATTATTGCACCTATTCCCGGCAAAGGAACCATTGGTATTGAAGTGCCAAACGTGCACAAAGAGATTGTCTCCATGCGCACGCTGCTTGCTTCTGAAAAATTTCAGAATGCGCAAATGGATCTCCCGATAGCGCTCGGTAAAACCATTTCCAACGAAATCTATATTACCGATCTGGCTAAAATGCCGCACCTGTTGCTGGCCGGTGCAACTGGCCAGGGGAAATCGGTGGGAGTAAATGAAATCCTTGTATCGCTGCTTTACAAAAAGCATCCGTCACAGATTAAATTTATATTGATCGATCCAAAGAAGGTGGAGCTCAGTCTCTATTCCACTATTGAAAAACATTTTCTTGCGAAGCTTCCTGGTGAAGAAGAGCCAATTATTGTAGATACAAAAAAGGTGGTGCACACCCTTAAAGCGCTGACCGTTGAAATGGATCTGCGCTACGACCTACTCAAAGATGCTCAGGTACGAAACATAAAGGAATACAATGAGAAGTTTGTTTCGCGAAGATTAAATCCCAATAAAGGACATCGCTTTCTTCCATATATGATACTGGTGATCGACGAGTTCGCAGATCTGATCATGACGGCAGGAAAAGAGATTGAGATGCCAATTGCACGCCTGGCCCAGCTCGCCCGCGCCATCGGCATTCACCTCATCATTGCCACGCAGCGCCCTTCTGTAAATATTATAACGGGCACCATTAAAGCAAATTTTCCTGCGCGTATTGCTTTTAAGGTAACCTCCAAGGTGGATTCACGCACCATAATAGATACGGGCGGTGCAGACCAGCTGATAGGCAGGGGAGACATGCTGCTTTCCACTGGCGGTGATATCATTCGCCTGCAGTGCGGATTTGTCGATACCCCTGAAGTAGAAAGAGTCTGTGACTTTATCAGCAGCCAGCACGGTTACCCGGAAGCACACTTGCTGCCTGAAGTGAAAGAAGAAGATGGTGAAGGCAATGAATTCTTCGATGCAAACGAACGCGATGAATTATTTGATGAGGCCGCCTATATCATTGTCCAGCATCAGCAGGGTTCCACCTCTTTATTGCAGCGGAGGTTAAAGCTTGGCTACAACAGGGCGGGCCGTTTAATGGATCAGCTGGAAGCAGCGGGCATCGTAGGTCCTAACCAGGGCAGTAAGGCGCGCGATGTATTGATTAAAGACGAGCTTCAGTTGGAACAGTTTTTGACTTCCCTCCGTCAGAAAGCAGGAACCTTCTGAGACAGTATTTACTAAATTTTCTCTTTTTGAAATGAATTTAGAAAGAAAGAGAAAAATTTTCACACTTCATGCGGTCGTTTAAATAAAAAGCTTAACCATTTAATTTCCATGAAAATTTTCCCTGCAATTTTTTGTTGCCTTGTCTTTATCACTACATTTTCTTTCGCGCAAAAAAAGGATAAAAAGGCACAGGAAATTTTGGATGGTGTAAGTGCCAAATACAAAAGCTACAAATCGGTACAGGCAGATTTTGTTTTGAAGGCAGAGGCGGCGCAAACCAATATGACCGATCAGCAGGCTGGAACATTATATGTAAGAGGTGATAAGTACAAGATTGAACTGAAAGATCAGGACATTATTTCCGATGGTAAAACAATGTGGACTTACGTCCGGAAGGCGAACGAGGTGCAGGTGAATTCCGTGGATCCAGGCGATGAGGAAACCATGACTCCAAACCAGATTTTTACGATCTATGAAAAGAATTTCCTCTATGCGTATATTGAAGATCAGAAGGTAAACGGAAAAACACTGCAGATCATCGACCTTACTCCCAATGATAAATCGAAGCCCTATAGTAAAATCCGTCTTGCAATAGACCAGGCATCGAAGACCATTCAAAGTGCTGCCTTATTTAACCGGAATGGAAACAGGTACACCTACGAGATTAAGAAGTTTACTGCTGATCCTGCTATCAGTGATGACCTTTTTACCTTTAATAAAGCAAACTATCCGGGAGTGGAAGTGAACGATCTGCGATAAGTCTAATCCTGGACATTCATAATAGTTATTGTAAAACTAAGTTTGAGATTCCCGCTTTCGCGGAAACCCTACGAGCCTGTCATTCCCAACTTGATTGGGCATCTCCTAATAGCCATTTAAGTTTGGGATTCCCGCTTTCGCGGGAATGACGTTTAAATGGTCATCATCATACTTATCTTGATTGGGCATCTCCCGCTTTTCTGGCTCACCAACTCGCCGTCATGCCCAACTTGATTGGGCATCTCCAAGGTAATGAGGTGTAAAGGGAACTATCGTCATGCTCAACCTGATTGGAGCATCTCATTTTTATAAGTTTTCAAATAAATCTTTCCATACAGGGTTCATTTTTGAAATTAATTCATCTTTCCATGCTCTGTTCCATTTCTTTAATTGTTTTTCTCTTGCAATTGCATCTTCTATTCTTCCATAAGTTTCATAATAAACCAACTTACTGCAATTATATTTAGCCGTAAAAGAATTAGGATACGCTTTATTTTTATGTTCGAGCATTCTTTTAAATAAATCAGAGGTTACACCTATATACAGAACGCTTCCATGTTTATTTGCCGTCATATAAACTGTGCCGCCGTATTGCATAGTATAAATTATGAGATTCCCGCTTTCGCGGGAATGACGTGTAAAAGGAATTATTGTCATGCCCAACTTGATTGGACCTGCGCTTTCTCGGACACCCCACGCACCCGTCATGCCCAACTTGATTGGGCATCTCATAATAACCATTTACATTTGGGATTCCCGCTTTCGCGGGAATGACGGGTAAAGGGAATTATCGTCATACCAAACTTGATTGGCCTTCCGCTTTCTCAAATACCGACCTGCCATCATGCCCAACTTGATTGCGCATCTCTGCCTTCGCTGAACACTACGAAAACATGCCCGTCATGACCAACTTGATTGGGCATCTCCTAATAGTCATTTGCAATGGCCGCTTTAATCTTTTCATAAAGTGCCCTGCTCACTTCTGTAAGTGGCAACCGAACGGTCTCTTCGCAAAGGCCCAGTATATTCAAGGCTGCTTTCACCCCGGGCGGACTGCCTTCCTCAAAAAATAATTCCATAAAAGGAAACAGTTTATAGTGCAGCTTTTGTGCAGGTCTAAAATTTCCGTCCAGCGCTTCTGATACCATAGCAGAAAAATCTTTGGGAAATGCCTGCGCCACCACGGAGATCACGCCATCCATGCCGAAGCTGATGCCCGGCAAGGTGATGAGATCGTCGCCTGAGATCACGGAAAAATCTTTCGGCTTATTTTTTATGATCTGCATCATCTGCGCCAGGTTACCGGATGCTTCTTTGATTCCGATAATTTTTTGGCTAGCCGCAGCAAGCCGCAGCGTAGTTTCAGCGGTGATGTTTGAGGCCGTCCTGCCGGGCACATTATAAAGGATGATGGGCAACGGTGAGCGCGCTGCAAGCTGCATGTAGTGCCGGTAAATACCTTCCTGTGATGGCTTGTTGTAATAGGGGCTTACAGAAAGGATGGCATCAAACAGCGATGCATCAATACTTTCAATCTGAGCTGATATCTCCCCGGTATTATTTCCGCCTATTCCTGCAACAAGAGGAACACGCTTTTTCACAATTGAAGCAGTAAAATTCCATACTTCTATTTTTTCTGCTGCGGAAAGGGTAGCAGACTCGCCCGTAGTACCCAGCGAGACAAAATAGTTGATGCCATTTTCAATGTTGAAATCCAGCAATTTTTCCAATGCCACGTGATCGACAGAAAGATCTTTTTTAAACGGTGTGATGAGCGCAACGCCGGTGCCGCGAAATTTTGAGTGATCCATAGCCAATACAGAGAAAATTTATTCTGTAAATATAATTCAGGAGTTAGGAGCAACACCTTTGCCATTCGATTCTACCATGCTCAGGTACCTCTTTATTTCCTCCGTCAGCTTGCCCAGGTTTTTATCACCCTTCAGGTCAATCATCATATCGTAAGCATAGATCTTCTCAGGGTGATAGTGACCGATCCGGAAGCCGGCCTGCGACATGGAGGAGATAAATTCCAGCGGAAGGTTTTCCTCTATATAGGCATTTATCAGGATGTCGAACTTCCGCGACATAAAATCATCTACCAGCAGACCCTGCGGCTCCCGGTACCAGTTCAGGTTTTTCTTATTGAAATAAGGAAAATTTAAATTAAGCGCAGGCTTTGAAAAATTATAAAAGCCAAGCATCATCAGCTTCTTTCTTTGCTTTCTGAGCGAATCGGCAAACGTATTTACAATAGCCGTCTGGTCCGTATCGGAAGCATCGAAGAGGATGCCGATCTCACGTGCATTTTCCAGCCCGCTAACCTTGCGCACTGCATGGTGAAACCGCAGCTGCTTTTTCAGCAGGTAAAGATGGATGTAGCGCAGGAAAGATTTAATCATCTCAAACAGGTTAGTTCTCTTCATAGAATCCCATGGAAGAGAATTTTTTAATGCGGGCATCAATGCGCTCTTTGGCGGTCATGTCTTTAAGGTCGATGAGGTGTTTTTTTATTTCGCGCTTTAAGATCTTCGCAGCCTCCTCCGGGTAAAGATGCGCACCGCCCAATGGCTCTTTAATGGTGCCGTCGATCAGTTTAAAATCAAACATGTGCTTTGCATCGAGCTTCAGCTGCTCCGCTGCCTGCTCCTTAAAGTTCCAGCTGTGCCATAAGATCGACGAGCAGGATTCCGGTGAGATCACAGAGTACCAGGTGTTCTCCATCATCAGCACGCGGTCGCCGATGCCGATGCCCAAAGCTCCTCCGGATGCGCCTTCTCCTATGATGACACAGATCACCGGCACCTTCAGTGTCGTCATCTCGAACAGGTTGCGCGCGATGGCTTCCGCCTGCCCGCGCTCTTCCGCCTCGAGACCTGGGAACGCGCCCGGCGTATCGATGAGCGTGACTATGGGTATGTTGAATTTCTCCGCCAGCTTCATCAGCCGCAGCGCCTTCCGGTATCCTTCCGGGTTTGCCATGCCGAAGTTGCGGTACTGCCGCTGCTTGGTATTGGTGCCCTTCTGCTGACCGATGAACATCACGGTTTCATTGTCCATCTTTCCTAACCCGCCCACCATTGCCTTATCGTCGCCTACGTTGCGATCGCCGTGCAGCTCAATAAACGTGCTGCACATCTGCGAAATGTAATATAAGGTGTAAGGCCGCTCGGGATGGCGCGACAGCTGCACCTTCTGCCAGCCGGTGAGGTTGCTGTAGATCACCTTGCGCGTCTCAGAGATTTTATCCTCGATCTCCTTTACGGCAGACTTCATATCCACCTTTCCATTTTCGCCAATCTTTTTCAGCTTCTCCAGCTGCTCATTCAGCTCTTCAATCGGCTTCTCAAAATCCAGGTATGTCATCTGCGGCGTTTGTTTAAGGGGGGAAACAAATTTATATAATTATGGTGAAGAGAGGGATCGAACTGTAAGTTGTGAAAAACTTATCAAAATCAATAAAAGATGCTTTGATAAACCAAAGACATTATAATTTCAGTTTTGATAGAAGTAGTCTCCATTCGAAATATGATTATGTACGAGTGAAGGATATTGCGGAAGCGCAAACAGGATTTCCATTTTCAAAAACCTATTTTACTGATGACAATTCGGATAATGCCATGCCTTTGATAAGAATAAGGGATTTAAAAAATAACGTAACAAACTTTTTATACAGGACCATATGATGAAAAGTTTGTTGTAAATAATGGAGACTATTTAATAAGCATTGATGGTGAGTTTAATATTTTAATTGGCACAGTGGTAAGGCATTATGTGCTTATAAACATAAATAATATAGGAGGTTATAAGACAGGACACGCAGGTACTGCAAGTTTTGATGAACCTTTGAAAAAGGGTGAGGTCCTGAAAATTGTTGCCCCGTTTTTTGCGTGATTTAATATTTCCCGCATGACAATCTAAACGGTTTAATCAACCAGTAAACTTTCTGCAAATTTGTTGGACACCGTTGTTTTAAAATCTTTACCGATTAGAATATTCATTGACCCATCAAAAGCAACTTTATCAATCACTTTTATTTTAGTGCCAATGCTTACGGACAATTGAAGCAAATATTGCAGAAATATAGTGGAAGTATCTTTTACAGCCGCAACACGACAAGTTTTTCCAACTTCTATTTGAGATAACAGTGTTTTAAAAGTATTCGGCATTTCGCCGTTAGACTTTGGTATCGGGTCGCCATGCGGATCGTAGTTGGGATAGCCTAAAAACTTATTCAACCTATCAGCTAAATCTTCACGCTGTATATGTTCCAACTGTTCAGCTATTTCATGTATCTCCTCCCAACCATAACCCAGTTTATCTTGTAAAAAAACTTCCCATAAACGATGCTTCCGGAGTATTAATAATGCAGCTTTATTTCCCTTTTCAGTAAGCTTTGCCCCCTTTACTTTGTCGTAATTGATTAATTTTTTTTCTGTAAGTTTCTTAATCATATCAATTACCGACGCTGCATTTACATTCACTGCCTCTGCTATTGATGTGGGGGTTATTTTATTGCCGTCAATTTCAGATAATCTGTAAATAGCTTTTAAATAGTTTTCTTCTGTTAATGAGTGCATAGTGGTATTTTTTTTAAAGGTAATTAATCTGAAAAAAGATAATTTATTAGGTAAGTCTAATAAAAATATTTGATTAGTAAAATTTAATTAATAAGTTTGCTCTATTAAATTTTTAGGGCATGTACAAAAGATACGTCCTCGTTATTACCTTTCTCTTTTTGGCAGTTATATTTACCGTTTCCTGCGAAAAAATTCTACCACCTTCACCAGCAAATGATGAATTGTTAGATGGCCCCGTAGAAGGGTTAACTACTGCGCAAGCAGCGCAGCATCATGCCGGAGATGTGGCATTTAACGACCAGGTTTTTACAAGAGAAACCGGGCTTGGGCCAATATTTGTTGCCACAAGCTGCGGCAGTTGCCATGCCGGTGATGGTAAGGGACATCCATTTAGCACGCTTACAAGATTTGGCATAAATGATAGCTTGGGAAGAAACGAATTTGACAACGGACCCCAATTGCAAAACAGAGCTCTGCCGGGTTACATGCCGGAGCAGTTGCCCCCCGGAACCCCGTTTGCAAGTTTTACTCCGCCTGCTAATACAGGCTTAGGCTTTCTTGAACTGGTAAGCGAAGATGATTTATTAGCAATGGCTGCTGCTAATACCACCAACCCCGATGGAGTAAGGGGGCATCCAAACTGGTCGGCGCTTCCAACATTCGTATCGCCCAACCCAAATAGCTATACGCAAAACGGCAGGTACATCACCCGTTTCGGGAAAAAAGCAGCCACCTATAATTTGTTTCATCAAACGGTGCAGGCATATAATCAGGATATCGGTATTACATCAACTTTTAACCCAAGCGATGTTTATTCCCACTTAGATATTGATCCTGAAGTTTCTGATAAAATTGTAAGAGATGTTATTTTCTATCTTCAAACACTTAAAGCGCCTATTCAGCGTAATCAAAGCGACCCTGATGTTATTCAGGGTGGTGCCTTATTCGCCCAGGTGGGTTGCGAAAGCTGCCATAAGCAAACCTTAACTACAGGCTTTTCACCGGTTGAAGCGCTTTCCAATAAACAGTTTCACCCTTATACAGATCTGTTGCTGCATGATATGGGACCGGGTTTAGATGATGGTTTGATAGAAGGTACTTCTAAAACAAGTGAGTGGAGAACGCCGCCACTGTGGGGTTTAGGACTTTCAAAAAACTCCCAGGGGGGAAAATACTTTTTATTGCACGATGGCAGGGCAAAGAGCATTGACGAAGCCATTCAGCTTCATGGCGGTGAGGCTGCCACGGCTAAAAATAAATTTAATGCACTCAAGGCAGCAGAAAGACAGCAGTTGATTAAATATTTGGAAAGTTTATAGTGTCTTATAGTAATATGAATAGAAGAAAATTTATAACAACCGGCTGTATCAGTTGTATTAGCGGCGGTTTAATGATGTCGCTGATAGAAGGTTGCACCACTGCAAAAATAGCAACAATAACAATTGAAGGGTCTGACATGATTGTGCCACTTGCAGCTTTTAGGATAAAGAAAAGCAATCAAACATCTTATAAACAATATCTCGTAGTGCAAAATGATAAGTTGAAGTATCCCATTTGCGTATTTCGTTTTGATGAAAATCATTACGAAGCCTTGTTAATGAGATGCACACATCAGGGGACAGAGCTGCAGGTATTTGGCGATAAACTGCAATGCCCGGCACATGGCAGTGAATTTAATAATCGTGGTGATGTAAAACATGGTCCGGCAGCTACAGCTTTAAGAAAATTTCCGGTAACAATAACCAATAACCAACTAAAAATATCATTGATATGAGCTTGAAATTTTTTGCAGTTGCTTTTCTTGCAACCACCAGCTTTTTTGCAACAGCACAAATAGACCCAAGCCTCTTGAAACGGACAACATCTGATACCTTAAAACAAATAATGAACATGGATGCTATCTATAACCGTCCGGCATTAAAGTATGATAAATTGCCGGTCTCTTTGGGGGGTTATGTAGAAGCCAACTACCAGTACCTGGGTACGGATGGTATTTCCGAAGGTCACCAGTTCCAGTTCAGAAGGCTTACGCTATTTGTTTCTTCCACTATTTCTAAACGGATAAAATTTCTGTCGGAGATAGAATTTGAACCGGCTGATAAAGAAATTGCTATTGAGTTTGCCGCTGTAGATGTAGAGTTTCACCCGCTGCTGAATTTAAGGGGCGGCATGATTGTAAACCCGATTGGAGCTTTCAATCAAAACCATGATGGGCCGAAATGGGAATTTATTGACCGTCCTATTTCTGCAACGCAAATGCTCCCTGCAACCTGGAGCAATGCAGGCTTTGGCTTATATGGCAAGTACTATAAAAAAGACTGGATGTTTGGCTATGAATTGTACGCTACCAGCGGTTTTGATAATTCAATTATTGAAAACGATCAAAACAGGACTTCTTTGCCGGCGGCAAAAGAAAATGCAGAACGGTTTGAAGAAAACAATAGTGGGGAACCATTAATAACAGGAAAGATAGCCGTAAAAAATACTAAAGTTGGTGAGGTTGGTTTATCATACATGGGCGGAGCATATAATAAATTTCAGGATGATGGTTTACAACTGGATGATAAACGAAAAGTAAATGTATTTGCAGTTGACCTGAAAACGACCATTAATAAAACTAAAACAAATTTCATAGGGGAATGGGCCTGGGTTTTTGTTGATGTTCCAGAAACGTACAGCCAGCAATTTGGTAATAAACAGCGAGGCGGTTTTCTGGATATTGTGCAACCCGTTTTGAACAGGACTATTTTAGGCTGGAACAATTCAGTCTTAAATCTTGCTTGCCGTCTTGAATATGTAGATTATAATGTTGGAAAGTTTACTGAAACGAAAGAAAAAATTGCCGACGATGTTTGGAGTGTGATGCCAGCCATAAGTTTCAGACCGAGTGCCCAAACTGTTTTCCGTTTAAACTATCGTATCCAAAAGCAACGGGATTTGTTAGGTAATCCACCTGCAAATACTGCCGGGATTAGTTTTGGAATTTCAACTTACTTCTAAAAATCTATGAATCAAATCAGCAAACTATGTCTTTGTCACAATTAAAACCGTTAGACAGTGCCTGGCAGAGTGAAATGCAATAGGGTTATGACAAAACTGTAATAATCGGAACTGATTGCCTGATTTGAGTGCAGGAATAATTATGAATGCTTTTGCATACTTGAATTTGCATTATGTAGTGATTGGTCTTGCTGAAGACAGCGGATATTATTTGTTAGTAATGAAACAATTTTATCCTGCATTATTTGAGAACGTTATTTGGAGCACCGGCAGGGTTCTTGACGAGACGGTTAAGAAGTGTGCTGCTTTTACAATTAGACTATTGCTTGTGACCTGTACTAAAAGACATTGACGAAGAAAAAGATTTGCAAACTTTTAATCTGCAAAGGCAATGAAAGAGCAACTCATATTTGTTTACAATGTCAATAGTGATTTATTCAGCACTGTTACTGACTTTGTTCATAAAATCTTATCGCCATCCACCTATCAATGCAAATTGTGTGCATTGACGTACGGCAACTTTTCACTAAAGCAGGAATGGAAAGCTTTTATTGAAAGCCTGCTGATAGAAACAGTTTTTCTTTGTAAAGACGAATTTGGAAACAGCATAAAATACAACCTGCTCTGCCAGCCGTTTTTACTTCTGCCAACGGAGCAGTCAAGGAAATAATAACAAAGCATGCAATAGAAAGTTTTCGGTCTTAAAACGAACTGAAAAAATTAGTGACAGAAAAATTAAAAGAACATGTTCAGCATCATCATTCCCACATACAATGAAGCTGACCAGATTGCACAGACAATCAATAAAACACATGCAGCCATTGGTGAGCATGAAGCAGAAATCATTGTTGTTGATGGTGGCAGCAGTGATGATACGGTTGCTATTGCACAGCAATGCGGTGCTACTATAGTAAAGAGTGAAAGCAAAGGAAGAGCAGCACAAATGAATAAAGGTGCATCTGTTGCCAAACATGATATTCTATACTTTCTTCATGCTGACAGCATTCCCCCACCAGATTTTACAAACCAGATTTTAAATGCTTACAATAAAGGAATTAAAAGCGGATGCTTCAGACTTGCATTTGACAACCAGCATTGGTTTCTAAAAGCTAATGCATGGTTTGCAAGATTTAATGTAAATGCTGTTCGCTTCGGCGACCAGAGCTTGTTTGCAACCTGGGAAGTATTTGATAAAGCAGGCGGGTTTAGAGAAAATTTGCTGATGATGGAAGACCAGGAAATTATTTATCGCCTGAAGAAACATGGGAAGTTTAAAGTATTGAATGATGTTGTCATTACTTCTGCAAGAAAATATTTGGACAACGGTGTGTACCGGATGCAGGGAATATTCTATCGCATTTGGGCTATGTATTATTTAGGATATTCACAGGAGCAAATGCTGAAGGTTCACACAAAATTAATTAAGAAAACAAATTGTAACATGTAAAAATCAAAAAAATGCATACTCAGGATTTTATAAATAATAACATACACGAAAGCAATAGAGAAGACAAATATTACTGCCCGATGCATTGTGAAGGTGATAAGGTTTACGATAAGCCCGGGGACTGTCCTGTATGCGGAATGAACCTTGTAAAAGTTTCTTCTGCTGAAAAGCAAAACTCCCTACATACACATGCAAAAGATACACAGGATAAATGTTATTGCCCCATGCATTGCGAAGGTGATAAAGTTTACGAAAAACCGGGCAACTGTCCTGTATGTGGAATGAACCTGGTGAAAGTTCCTGCAGTTCCAAAAAAAACTAGTCCGGCACAAACAACTGCTCCTGATACGGGTGGAAAATACACCTGCCCGATGCATCCGGAAATTATAAAAGATGCACCAGGCTCTTGTCCTATCTGCGGTATGGATTTGGTTCCGCTTCAACCTTCAGAAAATGAAGAAGAAAAACTTTATAAAGAACTCTCAAAAAAGTTTAAAGTGGCAGTGCTTCTTACTTTTTTCATTTTAATTATTGCCATGTCAGACATGCTTACTGCCAACCCGTTTTTTAAAATAATGAGCCAGGCAGAATGGAATTGGGTTCAGCTTGTATTTTCATTACCGGTGGTGTTTTACAGTGGATGGATGTTTTTTCGAAGAGCATGGAAATCCATCATCAGTCGCAACTTCAATATGTTTACTTTAATTGGCATAGGCACAGGAGTAGCGTTTTTATTTAGTGTGGTGGCTATGCTTTTTCCATACATTTTTCCCAATCAGTTTAAAACTGAAAGCGGAACTGTGTTTGTTTATTTTGAATCTACAACGGTTATTCTCACCTTAGTTTTATTAGGTCAGTTGCTCGAAGCAAGAGCACACTCTAAAACCAGCGGCGCTATAAAAGAGTTATTAAAATTAGTTCCATCAGAAGCCACAGTTATTATAGATGGAAATGAAAAGATTATTCCTATAGAGGAAATAATAGAGAAGCAACTGATCAGAGTTAAGCCCGGCGA
The DNA here is from genome assembly GCA_013816805.1 of Chitinophagales bacterium. Lineage (NCBI taxonomy): Bacteria > Pseudomonadati > Bacteroidota > Chitinophagia > Chitinophagales > Chitinophagales bacterium. The sequence continues at coordinate 189,992 of JACDDS010000003.1, forward strand.
AAAGATTGCTGTTGATGGTAAAGTAGTAGAAGGGGAAGCAAGCATAGATGAAAGTATGATTACCGGAGAGCCTATACCTGTGGATAAAAAAACAGGTGATAAGGTTTCTTCGGGAACAATAAACACTACCAAATCTTTTGTGATGGAAGCAGAAAAAGTGGGTTCGGAAACATTGCTTTCACAAATAATAAAAATGGTGAATGATGCAAGCCGTTCAAAAGCTCCCATTCAAAAATTAGCCGACAAAATATCCAAGTATTTCGTTCCGGCTGTTGTCATTGTATCAGTTCTCACCTTTGTTATCTGGGCACTGTTTGGTCCTGAACCAAAATATGTGTATGCCTTTGTAAATGCTATAGCTGTATTAATTATTGCCTGCCCATGCGCTTTGGGATTGGCTACGCCTATGTCTGTAATGGTGGGTGTTGGTCGTGGAGCACAATCAGGTGTATTAATTAAAAATGCAGAAGCAATTGAAAAAATGAACGGGATTGATACACTTATCATTGACAAAACAGGCACCATTACAGAAGGCAAGCCATCAGTAGAAAATATTGCAGCGATTGAAAATTATAATACTGATGATCTGTTGCAGAAAATTGCTTCTCTAAATAAATATAGCGAGCATCCTTTAGCTGAAGCGGTAGTCAATTATGCTGTTCAAAAAAATATCTCTTTCTCTGCTGTAAAAGATTTTAATGCCGTAGCAGGTAAAGGTGTTGTAGGAACTCTTGGTGAAAAAAAGATAGCACTTGGCAATAGAAAATTAATGGAAGAAACGCATTCAAGTATATCTGAAGATCTGGAGAAGCAGGTAAATGCTGAACAAACAAAAGGCAAAACAGTTTCCTACATTTCTGTTGACGGCATCGCAGCAGGATATATAACCATTACAGACAAAATAAAGGAAACGAGCAAAGATGCAGTTCAGCAACTAATTGCTGACAAAATATCAGTCATAATGCTCACAGGAGATAATCAAAGCACTGCAAAAGCTGTTGCCGATACGTTGAACTTGACGGGTTATAAAGCAGAATATCTTCCGAATGATAAATTGGAAGAAGTAAAACGGTTGCAGAAAGAAGGAAAAAAGGTAGCGATGGCAGGTGATGGCATTAATGACGCACCTGCATTGGCACAAGCCGATGTGGGCATTGCAATGGGTACAGGTACCGATGTGGCAATAGAAAGTGCTGCTATTACATTGGTAAAAGGCAATTTGCAGGGCATTGTAAAAGCAAAAAAGTTAAGTCATGCTGTGATGAAAAACATTAAACAAAATCTGTTCTTCGCTTTTATTTACAATGTTGTTGGTGTTCCTGTTGCAGCCGGCATTTTGTATCCTTTTTTTGGTTTGTTATTATCACCGATGATTGCTGCAGCAGCAATGAGTGTGAGTTCCGTTTCTGTTATCGGTAATTCACTGCGGTTAAGAAATGTCATTCTCTAACAATAAAAATTCCGTATAAACAATAAACCTTCTGTAATCAATTCGATGTAAATGAAACCTGCCGGACATGCCGTCATTAAAGAAGATCAATTCTCTTTTAGATAGCAACAAAGTTTAGCATTTGGATTGGAATGCTGTTGCAGTACTCTCTTGTTGATAATTGCACCAACAACTATCACAACTATACGCAAATAGCTGATGCAACATTAGAGATGGCTGCTAAAGCGCTTAAAGCAGATAAAGAAGTTGGCTGGCTGTGAAAAATCAATCATGGCAATTGTTGAACTGCGAAAAGGGAGTCAGTCATCTTAAAGCTGCTGTCCGAATGGGTAATCTCACTTCACCTCCACCGTGCTCAGCGCCACCTTGTTCCCTTTTCCTTTCAGTTCAATTTCGCCGATAGGAATTTGCTGAAAAGATTTGTCAAAGGCAGCAATCCAAGCAGCTCATCCGAACAAAGAATTTTCACCTGGTATTCGTTGCATTTGCTTTGGATGCGTGCAGTGGTATTTAATACGTCACCGGAATAGGTGATGTCGCGCTTGATGATGCCCACTTCTCCGGCGATCACTTTGCCGTAATGGAGGCCGGCTTTAAATTCCGGTACCAGGCCATAAATGGATTCGTACTTCTCTTTCATTTCATAAATTTTTTTTCTCATGTCGAAGAAGCAGTTAAGGCATTGGTTGTTGTCGATTCCGTTTTTCAATTTCCAGGAGATCACAATTTCATCTCCAACATACTGGTAGATTTCTCCCTTGTTGTGGATGATGGGATTGGTGATGTCTGCAAAAAAATCTTTGAGCAGGCTGTGGTAATTTTTATTTCCTAATTTTCCGGCAATGGTGGTGGAAGAGGCTAAGTCAACAAACATGAACATGTGCTCCTCTTCTCTTGGTGAATGGTATTTTCCCATGATGAAGCTCCACAAGATGCCTTGTCCGAACTTATCACTGATCTGGAGAAAAAACTGCGTAAGCGCTACTGCGCCGGACCAGGCTACTATATTTTGGGCTGTCCTGATCACTTTACTTTATATCATTTTGTTTTTTTTCATAAATCTATCGCAGATATATGTTGCACTTTTTATTCTAAGTATTTTCAACCTATAAATAATGATTGATAGCTGGAAATTGTATAAAAGCACAAATGAAGCATTAAACCTTTTAATTCTTTAAGTGAGGAGTTGCAAAAAATTATAACGGTTTTCAAACTGGTGAAAACTGCAGGGTTATTTGTTTACCCCATTTGGGCAGCCGGTGGCTTTATCTTAGGTGGCTTTTGGGGTTTGGGTAAATCTGTAGATGCAATTTTATATAACACCAGGATGATAACATTTTCAGGTATAACTGTTTTAGTTTTGGTTCCTATATGTTATTATACTTCAAAATGGAGGTTCATTATGCTTAGGGGAAACACCTGAAAAAGTTGAAAAACCTGATTGATGGATTAAGCTAAAAAACCAAAAATCAAATGCAGACAATAATCGGATCCGGTGGAACTATTGGGTTTCCATTAGCGAAAGAGTTAAAAAAATATACCAATGACATCAGGCTGGTAAGTCGCCACCCAAAAAAAGTAAACGAAAACGATGAACTTTTTCCAATGGATGTAAACGATTTAAACCTGCTGGATAAAGCAATAGCTGGTAGCGAAATAGTGTATATCACTATTGGTTTTGATTACAATCTTAAAGTTTGGCAAACAACATGGGTGCCTTTCATGCAGGCTATTATCAGTGCGTGTAAAAAACACCATTCAAAATTGGTTTTCTTTGATAACGTGTACATGTATGCAAAGTCCGCCATACCCCATATGACTGAAAATTCTCCAATACAACCACCAAGCAAGAAAGGAGAAGTAAGAAGGCAAATACATGAAATGATCATGACCGAAGCTGAGCAAAACAGTCTTTCTGCATTTATAGCGAGGTCAGCCGATTTTTATGGTCCCGATACAAACAAAAGCGTGCTTGGAGAAGTTGTTTTGAAAAATTTAATGAAGGGAAAAAAGGCACAGGCATTCGGCAGCTTAGACAAAATTCATACATACACTTATACAACGGATGCGGCTAAAGCAACAGCGATACTTGGCAACACAGAAGATGCTTATAACCAGGTTTGGCATGTACCTACAACAAAGAAAAAATTAACCTCCAAACAATGGATTGAGTTAACTGCAAGCGAACTTAAAGTGGAGCCAAAAATTCAAAAGGTTCCTACATGGCTGCTGTACGCTCTGGGAATATTTAATCCGTTGATGAAAGAATTCGGAGATGATGTATCAGAATGAACTGGATTATATTTTTGACAGCAGTAAATTTGAGAACAGATTTGGCATATATTCTACCACTCCTGAAGAAGGCATCAGAACCACTATTGAATATTTAAAGCGTGGCTGAATAGTTATTACTTTAATAATTATAAAGAACGAAACCACTGCTTATCGAAGTGCATCACCATCCACATTATCCAATTTAGAAAGTAAGATCAACTTCACTTTGTAATATATAGACAGAGAAGCTCAAATAAAAAAGCACATCTGCCGACGAACCTTCAGGTTGTCAGCATTGATGTGCTTTGCGGTCCGGATGGGACTCGAACCCACGACCTCCGCCGTGACAGGGCAGCATTCTAACCAACTAAACTACCGGACCAAAATATAAGGCGACAAAAATAATATTTTTCTACACAGAAACCGAATCGTTCCAATTAATTTGAAATATCTTGCCGCTCATAGAAAAAATAAAAATAGGAACAGCTATTAACTTAATTTAAAAAAATAAAATGGATCATCAGAAAATAACAACAGCATTTATATTAGATGGATATAAAATTTCAAAAAGCCTGGGTGTTGTTCGGGGTATTACCGTGCGTTCAAGGAACATACTGGAAAACATTGGTGCCATGTTTCAAACACTTGCAGGTGGAAATATTTCTATCTACACAGAATTATGTGAAAAAACAAGAGAAGAGGCATTGGAATTAATGGTTGGCCACGCCGAACAACTAGGCGCCAATGCAATCATAGGTTTCCGTTACGATGCCAATGAAGTGATGGATGGCGTTACCGAGGTGCTAGCTTATGGAACAGCAGTAATAGTGGAAGTTTCCCTCTAATATGTAATGGAAAATATTTAAAATTAGTCCTCAGCAATCATTTCCAATCCATCAATGCTGCAACACTTCTTCTTTTTTTACCGTCATCAGCAGTAAGAGCCCGGCCACAAAAAATACAATCAGGACTAAAACGGTGTTGCGCATATTTCCGGTAAGCTCTGTAATTAAACCGTAGAGCAATGTTCCGCAGACAGTAGCTACCTTTTCCGTAGCGTCATAAAAGCTGAAGAAAGAAGCCGTGTCTCTGGTTTGAGGAAGCAGCTTTGAATAGGTGGAGCGTGACAGCGATTGAATACCACCCATCACCATTCCCACGGCAAAGGCAACTCCATAAAACTGATATTCTGTTTGAAGGAAATAAGCTGCAATGCAGATTCCTATCCAGATAAATATAGCAAGGGTAAGACCGGCTATGTTACCAAACCTCCTGGAGATGCGCGCAAATAACGTAGCGCCTATAATGGCAACCAGCTGGATAATCAGAACCGTGATAATTAACTTCGACTGATCCAATTTTAAAACATCCGTCCCGAAGATGGTGGCGAGGTACATAACCGTTTGCACGGCACTGTTGTAAAAAAAGAATGCTGTCAGGAATTTTTTTAAGCTTGGATGCAGACGCAGCTCGAGCCATACTTTCCGTAATTCGGAGTAGCCTCCGAAGAAGGAGCTCATTTGTGATTTCGGTTTCTCTTTTAAGTGATTATCAGTTACAGGCTCATACTTGAATCGCTTTAATGCTCTAAATGGAATCTGTGCAAATCCAGCCCACCATATTCCCACCATCAGGAATGAAATCTTTGTAGGCATGCCCGGATCAGTAAAACCAAAGACACCGTAAAACTGGATCATCACCAGGTTGATGATCAGCAAAATCACACTGCCGATGTAACCCAATGAAAATCCTTTAGCGCTTACCCGATCCTGCTCTGGTTCATCTGCAATTTCCTTGAGGTAGGCATTGTAATAAACGAGGCTTCCTGCAAAGCCAATGCTTGCCAAAACAAAGAAGCTGATGCCCCAGGTGATGTTTTCCCCCGTAAACCAATAGAGTGCCGCGCAACTGGCAGAACCCATGTAGCAAAAAAACTTCATGAAGCTTAACTTATTTCCGCGGAAATCTGCGATGGGAGCAAGGAGGGGAGAAATGAGTGCAACCATTAAAAAGGAAAAAGAAAGGGCGTACGCATATAGTGCCCCATTATTAAAAGACCTTCCGAGAAATGCTACGTTTCCATTATTTATGTTTCCTGTTACAGTGGTATAATAAATAGGAAATATTGCCGTGGTGATGGAGAGCGAATAGACAGAATTTGCCCAGTCGTACATTGCCCAGCCGTTGATGAGTTTCTTATCCCCGCGTTTTAATATTTTACTCATGCTGATGGTCTTCTGCACAATATCGCAGAAAAAAAATAATCCTCTTTAGGCAATTTGCTTAAAGAGGATTACACCAACCATTATATTTTATACAATGGATTCCACTTCTGGGTTTACTATTACCCGCATTTTCTTCGGAATCACCACTTCACCATGCTTTACTTCATGTCTCAGAAGGAATACTTTCATCATGGGTCCTGCCATAAGTATGGTCACCATCGTCATTACTACCAGGCCAACGAAAATACGTTCGTCAATAATTTTTGCCTGAAGCGCAAGTAAGCCAAGAACAATTTCCATTGATCCGCGTGCATTCATCCCAAATGCAACTGCCAGTGACTCATTTTTATTTAACCCTCCCACACGAGCCCCGATACCTGCGCCTACCAATTTGGCAATGCAGGCCACTGTAAGAATAAACAGGACTACAGTAAGATCAAAATTGGCAACGAAATTGACCCGTAAGCCAATGGATGCAAAGAATAAAGGAGCAAAAATATTAGTGATAAACTGATGTAAAATATTTTTATTCTTTTCTGTAAAATGCTTTGAATCACCAACAGCAACACCCATTAAAAACGCACCAAACACGCCGCGTATGCCCAGGTATTCGGTAACCAATGCTCCTATCAAACAGAAAATGATGCCTGCTGTAAGAGAGCCGCCGGGTTGGTTTAAATTGTTGTTTGACCATTGCAGCGCTTTATTAATAAACCATCTTCCGGCCGTCATTACCAAAGCAACAAAAACCAATACCATTCCTACAGATCCGAATGCGTTCCCTTCGGATTTATTCATCAATTGCAGGATAATGGAAAATAATATCCAACCAAAGAAGTCATCGATCATGGCTGCAGTTAAAGTAAGCATGCCAATTTTGGTTTTAAGAATATTAAGATCCATAAGGATTTTCGCACAAACCGAAAGCGCCGTAATAGAAAGTGCTGTGCCGAAGAACATAGCTGGAATAAGAAGGCTTCCGGATGATGCAGGGAAAAGCAGGTCATGAAAAAACCATACCGTTGCAAAGCCGAGGGTAAACGGAAATAAAAGGCCGGCCAGGCTGATGGATGCAGCATGCCTGCCATATTTCCGGATCTTACCTAATTCTACTTCTAATCCTGCAACAAACATCAGGATGATGATACCGATATTTGCAAGGCCGTCGAATGCAGAATATGATTTTGGCTGGCTTAAGAAGATGGAGTGGAACAAATCAGGAACATAGGTCCCAATCAGCGAAGGACCAAGAATGACGCCTGCAAGAATTTCACCTATAACGGCAGGCTGATTAAATTTACGGAACAGCTCGCCAAGCAATCGCGCTGAAATGAACACGATGCTTACAATAATTAGAAAGTTTAAAGTTTCTGCTGAGGAAAGTTTGGAGACCATAGGCTAAGCGTTTAAAATTAAAAGTGGTTAAGTGGTTAGAATTTTTAAGGGAATAATAATTAGACAAAAATTTTGTTCAGTAGGACTACTATTGACGCGATAAAAATAAAAGTAATAATTTAAAATCCTACTAATTTGGTAGAATTAATCTATCATATAGATTAAAGGATTTTAAGAATTGCACTATCTATCGTTTAATTGCTTTCATACATTTCATTATCAGATATGTATAGATGGTTTATTAAATTATGGTGTGTTTTCATAAAGCTCATTATATGTACATAATTAAGATTAAAGGAAAAGTTAAGATCCCGGATTACATACAACTGCGGGATGACCAGTTTACTTTACTTGCCTATTTCAGGGCAGACCGGCCGCAGGAGACATTGAAAAAACTAGGATTGAGTGACAAGGAAGAGCACATTAAAAAATTGATTTCTGAAATTCCGTATGGGAAAATCAAAAAGGTTACCATCTGAAAATGTTAAATGATCTGATGGTAAATTGCATTCATAATTTCAGTTTAATCAAGGTTAAACCTCTTATAAGTAAAATTTAAAAGAAACAATGGAGACTATTATTGAATTGAGGGATGTCCAGATTTTCCAGCAGGAAACATTAGTGCTCAGTCATGTGAACCTGACTGTAAGAGAGGGTGAATTTGCATATGTTGTCGGGAAAACAGGAAGCGGGAAAAGCTCATTATTAAAGATATTATATGGTGATCTGCACCTTTCAAATGGCCATGGTGTAGTAGCTGGCTATGATCTGAAGAAGCTTACATGGAAACATTTGCCATACCTGAGAAGAAAGCTTGGAATAATTTTTCAGGACTTTCAATTGTTGACCGACCGGAGCGTAGAAAGTAACCTGAGCTTTACATTGCATGCAACAGGTTGGAAGGATAAGAAAAAAATGCAGGAGCGCATACATGAAGTGCTTGACCTTGTTGGGCTGCGAACGAAAGGCTTTAAAATGCCTCACGAGCTTTCAGGCGGAGAGCAGCAGCGGGTAGTAATAGCGAGAGCACTGCTTAACCATCCTGAAATTATTCTGGCAGACGAGCCAACAGGAAACCTGGACCCGGATACCTCAGATGAAATCCTGAAATTACTTCTTGAGATAACTCAGAGATCCAAGACAGCGATATTATTTGCTTCCCATGATTTTTTAACGATACAGAAATGGTCATCGAGAACTTTAAAATGTGAAAATGGCAGGGTCATTGACTCACTGCAAACAGCAGCGGAAGCAGTTTAGCAGCATTCTCTTTATTTGAATATAGTTTTCCCAAAACCAATTTCCTGTTTTCAATTTCATTTTCACCAAAGGACTCGTTCATTAACTCCATCACTGTTTTACGCATATCATCTGCTGTATCCCGAATGGTGCACAATTGCTCTAAGCCTGTGTTCTCCACCATAGGTGAATTAGCAACCACAAACCGTCCGTTAAACAATGCATTCAGTAATTTCAATTTGGTACCTGTATTTTGAAAGGTTGGAAGCAGGTTAATGTGTGCCCTTCGTATTAATCGCATCATTTCCACTTCCCCGGGGTTAATGCGCAATTCTATATTGCGATTTTTCTTCACCGCATCTACCAGCATGTTCGAAGGATCGGAGCCGGCAATGATGAGCTTCAGGTCCGTATTTAAAAAAACTTTCGATACTAAAAAAATAGCAGCCTGGTTATTTTCAACTACCGAAAGATTTCCATGATACAGAATGTAATCGCCTTTACCGGTTATGGATATCACTTCCTCGTTAGGATGAAAAGCAGGGAGATAAGTTACGTTATGGTATCTCTGATCTAAATAATCATAATCATTCCTGGATATCGGAAGCAGGTGATCTGCCTTTAATAGAATTTTTTCAAAATTTTTCAGCTTGATCGATTCTGTAAAAAAATAAAAGCGACGAAACATTCCGCTCTCATTTTTTCCGAGATGGCGGTAATAGTCCCACTCTACATTGTGCATGCGTACTGCTTTCACCCGGTCTTTCAGCGATTCGTTATCCAGGTAATAACAGGTGTGCAATCCTTCAAAAAGAATGGGGTATACATCGAGCTCCAGGTTCTTTAATAGCTGGTCACTTTTCCTGGTCTTTACAATATATGGTTTCGGGGATGTGAAATCCCGAAGGCTGTGTTCCCGCTTGTAATAGCAAACGGATTCACAAAGCTGATCGAGCACCTCCGACTCTTTGCGACCATATTCAAAGCAATGAAGATGAATTTTTACTCCGTAATCGTGAAGTGCTTTTATTTTATAAAAAACATCCATTACACCTCCATAGTCGGGTGGATAAGGGACGTTGAAGGATATAATGTGAAGATGATAGCTCATTTAAGATTTCTGTAGAAAGAAACAAGCTTCACTTCTTCTTTCTGCCAGTTCCATTCAGCACTTGCCCGGATGCAATTTTCACGCAGACGAAAATAATACTCTTTGTCGTTGATAAGACGATTCAGTGCGTTAACAATTGTTAATGTTTCGAGGTTATCGATTAACACTGCTACTTTAAACTGAGCATTCAAAGCTTCATATTCCGGGTAATTCATTGAGATCTGCGGCACCTGTGCGTGCACGTAATCGAAAAACTTATTAGCAAGGGAAAGATAGTAGCTCATTCCCAAATTCTCAAGTAAGTTTAACCCGATAAAGCTTTGTTTGGTTAGTTCCCTCAATTCACCGGGCTTCTTCATTCCCAGGAATGTTACTTTGTTGTGTAGTTTTTCTTTTTTTACAAGTTCGCGTAATGAATCAGACAAATCACCTTCGCCGGAAATTTTTAAGTTGAGAGGAATATCTTTTAATGCTATGATTAATTGTTCTAATCCGCGACCTAGATTGAGTGCCCCCTGGTAAAAAATAAATTTGTCACCATCAAAAGATTTACTCTCTGCGATAGAAAATATTTCGCTTGTATTTAATTTCGGTTCTTTTATTTCAAGCAAAGGAACATTCCGTATTACGCCGAAATCTCTGCCGTATTTGTTTTTAAAATAAGTGGCGATGCCAAAGCTTACGGTATAGCAATTATGTATTCGTTTTACGGCATATCTTTCAATAAGCAACCATATCTTTTTTATTAGCGGGCGGTTAATCACTTCAGGAACTTCCGGAAACAGTTCGTGGGCATCATAAACACACTTTGCCTCTTTTATTTTAGAAATTATATAGCAGGGAATAATGGTATCCAGGTCTATTCCGCAGATAATATCGGCCTTTTGAAACAACAGGAAGATAAGAAGCCGGATGTTGTACTCAATATAAAAAAGCTTTCCCCTGTTAAATGCAAGCTGCAACCTCTTTTGAGTAAACGTTTTTTTTTCAAGGGAAACACTGGACTTTAATTTCCTTCCCGTTAAAAGAACATCATATCCTGATGCAGAAAGTGAGGTGCAGATGCGCTGCATACGCTGGTCATAAACAAGATCATTGATAACGGTAAAGATGATGCGTGGCACAAGGTGGTTTAATTAAGCATTCGGTACCATTAAAATTTTAAGTTCACGCCGGCCATTGCCTGGAATTTATAGGTAGGATAGTTATAATAAAGATCTACAGTCGAGGAGGTAATATTGTTGAGCGCAATCCAGAACCCAACGTTATTCTTGTAATTATAAGTTACGGAAAGGTTTGCATCAAACCGGCCTTTCAGTTGTAAGGTATCTCTTGGCTCGGGCACAATGGTGTATGTTCCCGTATGACCGAATATGGAAATGGTTGCGAAAATTTTATTCTGCAAATTATATTCTGTTGAAAAGGATAGCTGCGACTTTGGAATACCCCACGGCTGGTCATTAAAATCGAGGTCATAAGAATTCGCATCCCCGCTTAATAAAAAATTGATGTGCTCCGATTCCCGGAAGCCCAGTTCAGCGTGTACATTAATCACTTTAGACTGGTAATAATAGCTGATACGGTAAGTGGTAGGCGATCCTGCATCGGGTAAAAAGAAGGGATCATTAGTTTTGGTCTGATAGCTCGCCTTAATGTTATAGGAAAGGTTATTGCCGTAGCTTCCTTTTAAGCCAATAAAAGGAGCATTGAATTTTGAATCAGCAACAGAAGCAGCTCCTATAAAAGGGTTGATATGCCTGATCGATTCAATGGTATTTAACATTCTTCCGCCTTTCCAGCCTGCGTAAGGGATCAGGTAATCACCAATCAGCTTGTATTCGCCCTCTAAATATGGAAAGGGAGTGAAAGTATTATTGAAAAATGTGAGATTGATTCCCGCAGTAATTTTTCCTTTTGTATGATTTAGCTGATAATACGGAATGACAGAAAAATAATTCAGATCGGTATCTGATGTGCTCCTGAATTTTTCTTTCTCAAAATCAAATTTCACATTGGCACTGTGAATGGTGAGAATTTTTTTATGAAGATCTGTTCCAAAGTGAAAGTAGTTTTCATTACTGGCAGGGATGGAAGAGAGTGCAGCAGCTTTTTCGAGATAATGGAAATCAAAATCGAAATGATAATCAAAAAGCTGCTTATTACTTTGTGTGTTTTGAAATTGTAAAGCAACACCGATATTCTGAAAACGCTGCTTCAGAAAATCTTTTGAGAGTTGAGAAGAACTGTCGCCCTGCTTTATTCCATAAAAATGATATACATCACGGTCATATGTTAGCTTGCCTCCCAATGATGTGCCTGCAAAATAGGTGGTTGCTTTTGCTGCAGCGGCATTACTGTTGAAATTCTGAAAATCAAGCTTGCCGTTAGAAGAAAGATGGTGAAAATTAAAGCCAAAATTATATTTGTCAGATCGGCCGTTATTGAGATATAGGTCTATTAAAGGTGTAAACTGGGTTCCAAACCCTGCCTTGAGCAAATTATGCAATAGAGTCTCTGATTCAGGCGCAGGCATTGAAAGAGCCCGTATCTCTGCAGGGGCGAAAGGAACGGCAATCAGGTGCGCATTCACACTGTAATTTAAAGGAACAATAGCGGTATCCACCTTTGCAGGAGCGGCTTCAAGATTAATTTTCTGTGCATCGGCAAGCAATGGCTGATAGGGTTTAACAATATCAATCTCTTCCGATTTTATATTGGCCTGTGCAATAGCCCTGAATGAAATAAATGGAGAAAGTAAAGAAAGCAAAAAAACTACAGTGAAAAGAGAATCGGATTTGGAGGCTTTAAAGCGAAAGTGATACATTTTGGCTTTTGTTTTTCTTACTTATCTGACACTCAATTATTTTTTCCTGACAATTTTTGAAAGAGAATCAGCGTCTGTTTCATTTGAAGCGTCATCGGATTTTAATTTAGACTGACCGGATTCCTTTTGCAGTACCTTATCGAGATGATCTTTCGCAGTTGGAATAATATCATCACTTCCTTTATAATTATCTATAATGCTTTGAAGTGTTGATTTGGCCTGGAAATAATCATTTTGCACTTCGAAGATATCGGCAATAAGAAGATAGGATTTTGCAATCCAGTAATCTGAACTGGGAGACTTTTTAATTACCGTATAACACTGTTCGTTGGCCTGCTTATAATTGTTCTGCTTAAAATAAATCAGTGCTATCTGGTAACTGGATTCGGCGCCTATAACACTTTTTATTTTGGATGATTTTAAAAATTCATTGTAAGCGGTGTTTAAGTCCTCCCGCGCAAGAGCGGTTTTTCCGAGGTAATAATGAGCCTCCAGCTCATCAGCAGTGCTTGCATTATTAATTTGCAGAATCAGGTTCGCTGCATTTTCAGCATCTGAATAATTGTTCAGGAAATAAGCACTGTACATCATACCCTTGTATGCTTCCAGAGCATCACTTTTATAATCGGCCTGCCCGCTTAATATTTTATAGTAATTATAGCTTTTTGTATAATCTTTCTTATTATTATAATTCATGCGGGCTGCTTTTAGCAATGCCTTTTCGGAGAAGCGGCCCTGCGGCTGATCTGCCACGAATTCATAATCGCTTATTGCCTGGTCCATTTGATTTTGCTGATAAAGGCATTCTCCCCTGTAGAAATGCGCGGATAAGGCAAAGGCTCCATTGGGAAATGACTTTAGGTAATCAGAAAACTCTTTTACGGATCCATTGCAGTCACCTTTGCTGAACTTTGTTTCTGCCGCAAGATAGGAGACAGAGTCCTGTGAGGCATTGGATACTTTGGCATTTGGAATATTTTTTAAAAACTCCACGTAACCTGTAGCATTCCCTTCGTCTATAAACACCTCCTTTATTCCATTTAGCGCTTCAGCACTCTCCGGCGAATTGGGTGCATGGCTTACCACCCATTTATACTCATCCAGTGATTTGGTATTATCATTTAAGTTAAAATAAATTAACCCCATTTTTACGTGTGCTTTTCTGGCGTAGCTGCTACTGGGATAGCTGGTAATAATCTGACTATATACACTTGCTGCATTCTGGTAAGAAGGAACAGATAAATAAGTTGTCCCCAGCTCATAGAGAGCATCATCAAGATAAATAGAGGATGAATATCCGCTTGTAATTTGCTTTAAAGCAGCAATTTTATCTGTGGCATTCCCTTCAACCCCAAAAATTATAGCTCTCTGGTACAATGCATAATCAGTACCGGGATATTTTAGATCCATTACTTTCTGGTATCCTGATTTTGCTGCTGAATAATTCCTGAGAACAAAATTACAATCAGCTGCCCTGAGCAAAGCATCCGCAACCATTTTATTGTCGTCGTTCTTTGATGCAGCAAGTGCAGTGCTCACTTTATTAAAATAGGTTATTGCGTCGCCGTATTGCTGCAATTTTAAGAACGAATAGCCCAGTGTATAATCAGCATTAATTAAAGAAACATTTTCAGGAAGTGAGGATTTAAGTTTGGCTACTTCAAGAAATTGTAAATGATGCTTAACCGCATCATCATACTTTTTTAAGTTGTAGAAGGATTCTCCCTTCCAGAAATAAGAAGCCCCCTGGATACCAGCGTCCGCGGGATTCTTCAATGATTCGTCAAACAGGCTGATAGCTCCATCGTAATCACCCTGATTAAATAATTCGGTGCCTCGTGAAAAGGCTATTTTCTGATACGCTTCGCGGATACTGGGTGTCTTATTCGAGACGCTTCTTATCACTCCTAAAGCATCGCGATAATTGCTGGTGTTTAATAGTTCGATACTTAAATGTTCTTTAGCTTCTTCTACAAAATCAGATTTAGGATATTGAGCAATGAAATCCTGCAATGATTTCAGTGCTGCATCATGGTAATTCAACTCAGAAGAAAGCTTGGCATATTGAAAGAATGAATTTTGCTTCACAAAAGGATCGAATTTCATTTTTGATGCATCGCCAAAAGCCAGCCTTGCATCAGACTTCTGATTGGTTTTCAGATAGCAGTCACCTAATAGGTATAATGCATTTTGACCAAGGGAATCATTCAGGACATTTAATTGCTTGAAGCTGTTAATAGCATCTGTATAATCTTTTGTTTTATACTGGCAGAATCCAATCTCATATATGTCTGCTTTTTCCAGCTTTTGAGTGCCACTAAAATATGCATTGAAATAGGGTAACGCTTTATCATACTCGCCCTTTCTGAAATACGCCTTGCCGATTAACTGCTGCATTTCCAGATAATAGGGCAAATTCTCATCTGGCTTCAGTGAAGAAATGTAGTTGATCACTTCATCGTACTTACCCTGGAGAAAGTCAATATTAGCGATGTAGTACTGAACAAAATTTCCATATAGCTGAGATCCTTCAACCAGCTTAAATGACTTTAAAGCATCAGCAAAATTTCCTTCCCTGTAGGTGATGTATCCGTAATAGTAGTTTGCCGGATAGTAATATTGGTTATTTACATCTTTGATAAGAGCGAAATACGGCTTGGCATTTTTAAATTGTTTTTTGAAAAAATAACTATAGCCAAATTGAAAGTTGAATGTATTTCTCTCCTCAGCACTTAAATCATTTGGATCTACCTTTTTATACCAGGGTAATGCTTTATCATATTTCTTTTGATTGAAATAAATATCTCCCAGCTGAAAATAAGCAAGGCGCGTGGTAGGATTCTCTTCAAAATCTTCAGTGAGACTGGTAAATAATAGCTCAGCATCGGGGCGTTTTAACATTTTACTGCTGTAGGCATCGTAGTAACGTGCATTGATCATTAACAGATGATCAGCAGGTTCATTTCCTGAATTGATTTCGTAAATGCTTTCCCTGAACTTTGATTGTGCAGCCCCGTATTTCTGCTGTTGAAATAATTCTAGTCCCTTTTTATAAGCTATATCAGGATCGGTATATAGTGAAGTAGCCTGAGAAAAGAGTCGGAAATTTAAAAGCAATAAGATCCAAAAGCAGGAAGTCTTTTTATATAGTATTCTTTTTTCGAAGCTCAATCCTTTTAAAATTTTAAAGTGAATTACTATCAACTACTATGCTCAAAACTTATGCTTAAAATAATTGAACATTTCTCTTAAGGAACCAGCTAATAGCTGAATAATTAAAGTAATTCTACGCCAGGGCTTTTCAATTTTAGAAGCTAAACGTTAAACCTATGCTCGGTAGTATGGGTAATTGATTGACGCGTATGTAGCGTATCCTGTCGAAATAAAAAATATTTTCACGGTCAAATACGTTGATGATGCTCACATTGGCTTCAAGAGTCGAATTCTCGGAAATTTGCCAGTGTTTTTTTGCTGCAATATCCATACGGAAATATGAAGGCAGACGGCCGGTATTCAGGCTATCATCGTACAGGATACCTAAGGTTCCGTTTTGAGTGATATAAGATGTGTTAATGCCATTCAGAAAATTTACATTTTCATAAAAGCCCTGGGTTTTTGTAAAAGGGAAACCAGAGCCATAATTAAACCGCGCATCAATTTCCCAACTGTTTGCCTTCCCCCATGTGTACGAGGCAACCACATTTATATTATGACGGCGATCGTAGTGAGTAGGATAAATCTGCGTACCGTTATTATGCCGTACAAAGCCGAGGGAGTAGGCTATCCACAAGTAATAATGGCTGTAATTATATTTTGCGAGAAAGTCTACTCCGTATGCTTTTCCTGTTTCAACTTGGTAGTCCGGATCTGTAGGCAATAACTTATTCCTGTTCAATTCAATCAGTTCCCCGAAGTATTTATAATAAGGCTCCACGGTCAATTCGAGGTTTTTATTTATATCCACTTCCGCTCCCAGCACAGATTGATAAGCCCTCTGCAAGTTGGTATTTACAGGTTGACCGTTAATGTCTTTTAATGTCTGATCCGGCCCTGAGAGAAATCCTGTAAAGAGATTCACTATATCCTGATCAGACTTAGTGCTGATGAGATTTTGCGAATAAATTCCGGCAGCTGCCTTTAAACGGAATGACTCGGAGAAGCTATATTTTATCGACAGGCGCGGCTCCGGTGAAAAGGCAGGAAGTGAGGCATAATACTGCAAACGTATACTAGGTTCTATTACGAGGCGATCGCGGATAACCTGGCGATATAAAAAATAACCGGATAGCTCTGTAGTATTTTGATGGTCTCCTACATTTAAGTTGAGAACGGTATTATACAAATTGAAATCTGTGCTGATTCCGCCTATATCGAAACCATATTTTATTTCTCCATGAGAAATGAAATAGGTGAAATCTGTGTTCAGATCAAATCCATTAATGTTACTGGTCCTTGGTTTTCCATCTGCTTCTTTGAGGGAAATCTTATAATTTGAATAGGAAAGGGTTCCTCCTATCAGCACCTTGGAACTCCCCGGTACAACTACGAATTTAGCCCCGAACCCGAATGAGTTCCAATTGAATTTCGAAATGTGCTGGTAGTTCACATTATCCCTGTAGTTGAATCCAAAAAGGGAGAGCTTGCTGCCGTTTGCCCCGTTGAAGGATATCTTTCCATACAAATCGGTGAAGCTGTAGGGTAAGCCGCTTGAATCGATATAACTGTAAAGTGCCTTTGAAGTTTGATCGAGGTAAGAAGTTTTTCCCGTGAACAAATAGGAAATACTTGAGCCATTCTCTTTTTGTTTTGAGAGAGGACCTTCCAGAATGAGTTTACCTAAAAATGGACTTGCTCCAATAATACCCGCAAAGCGTTTTTTATTTCCATCACGTGTAGTAACATCAATAACCGCCGAAAGCCGGTCACCATATTCGCCGCTGAAGCCACCTGTAAAAACATTTACACTGCGAATTATATCGGTCTCAAACACAGAAAATAAGCCGATGGAGTGGAATGGATTATAAATAGTCATGCCATCGAGCAGCACTTTATTCTGAATCGGCGTACCTCCGCGGATGTATAATTCACCTCCCTGATCTCCTGTGGAAATAACTCCCGGAAGCACCTGCAGGTACTGAGCAAGGTCCGCCGAACCGCCAATGGAAGGGATGCGATAGATATCCTTAGTAGAAATTTTTGTCATGGAAACCTGGGTCTCGGTCTTCTTCTCTTCGCGCCGTGCAGTGATATCAATATTCGTCAGCTCTATTGTGAGTTTTTTAAGGAAAATTTTTTCATTTATAATTTGATTGCTTTTTAGGGTCAATGTAATTTGTACAGTATCGTAGCCTATTTGACTGCAGAAAAGGGTATAATCGCCAGGAGGAACACTTGAAATATTATAGATACCGTCTTCATTCGTTTGAGCCCCAAGCGTAGTGCCTTTTAACACTACATTCGTATAGATTACCGGTTCGCCGTTGCCTTTATCATACACTACACCTCTGATGATGCCGCTAGGCGCCTGCGCGTGAGTGGTAACTGAAAACAATGCTACAAAAATCATCAGGGTAAAAATTTTTCCGGGTTGCATTTATAGAGTTGATAGGGTATGGAAAATAACTGATTAAGCTAT
This sequence comes from Chitinophagales bacterium, assembly GCA_013816805.1. Taxonomy (NCBI): domain Bacteria; kingdom Pseudomonadati; phylum Bacteroidota; class Chitinophagia; order Chitinophagales; species Chitinophagales bacterium. The sequence continues at coordinate 208,145 of JACDDS010000003.1, forward strand.
ATTGTTTGAATCAAAAAATCGGTTCCTGAATATTTGCTGTATACTTATTTAATTGGTAAGGACTTTATTAATCAGATCCGCAGCTTCTTTAAGCTCAATGGCACTATAAACTTTTAGTCCCGATTTATCAATGATCTCTTTTGCCAGCTCCGCGTTTGTTCCCTGCAGGCGCACTATAATAGGAATATGGATAGTACCGATATTTTTATATGCATCTACTATTCCCTGCGCTACCCGGTCGCATCTTACAATGCCTCCAAAAATGTTAATTAATATCGCTTTCACATTAGGATCAGCAAGAATGATTCGGAATCCGGCTTCGGTAGTTTGAGCATTCGCCGTTCCGCCAACATCCAAAAAGTTTGCCGGAGATCCTCCGGCCAGTTTAATCATATCCATGGTGGCCATTGCCAGCCCCGCCCCGTTCACCATGCATCCTACATCCCCATCGAGCTTGATAAAATTTAAATTATACTTACTTGCTTCTACTTCTGCCGGATCTTCCTCCGATACATCACGTAAACCCGGATATTCTTTGTGCCGGAATATTGCATTATCATCTATCCTTACCTTAGCATCCACAGCAATAATACGGTTATCAGCAGTTTTTAATGCAGGGTTTATTTCAATCATGGCTGCATCCAACTCCATGTATGCTTTATAAATATTAGTTATAAAATTTACCATATTCTTATAACTAATGCCAGACAACTGCAATTTAAAAGCGATTTTCCTTGCCTGAAAAGATTGCAATCCTCCTTTCGGATCAATCCATTCCTTATGAATGCGTTCAGGAGATTTTGCCGCTACCTCTTCAATATCCATTCCTCCCTCAGTTGAATAAATAATTACGTTTCTTTTCATTTCACGGTCCAGCAAAACGCTTATATAAAATTCCTTCCTCTCCTTTTCATCACCGAGGTACACATCTTCTGCAATTAAAATTTTATTTACCTTTTTTCCTGCCGGACCTGTTTGAGGTGTGATGAGCTGCATGCCCAGGATCTGCTCTGTTTTTTCTTTTACTTTATCCATTGAGGTTGCCACCTTTACTCCACCTCCTTTTCCCCGTCCCCCCGCGTGGATCTGTGCCTTCACAACCCACGTTTTAGTACCCCTTTCTCTTTGCAATTGTTTTGCGGCATTAATTGCCTCATCAGTTGTTTCAGCTGCTATGCCTTCCTGCACAGTTACTCCGTGAAGCTTTAACAATTCCTTGGCCTGGTATTCATGCAGATTCATAGGTGCTCTTTAAGCGGTCAAAAATAGTTTGAATAATATTAAACTTAAGAAGTTAAAAACTTCGAATTAAAAATAAAAAAAGGATCAACTAGGTAATGGCTCAAAAAGTGTTTCTTTGCGCAGCACGGAATAATTTTATAAAAAATGCTATTGCTACACGGATTATTTACAGCTGTTTGAATATGCTATTTGAAGCTTTATGATTCGCGCTGTTAACCTTCATAAATATTATGGCGATCTGCATATCCTGAAAGGTGTTTATCTGAAAATTGAAAAAGGGGAAATCATTTCTATTGTGGGTCCTTCGGGCGCTGGTAAAAGCACACTATTGCACATTTTGGGAACCCTGGATCTGGCAAATGAAGGCAAAGTATTTTACGAAGAAGAGGATGTTTTTCTTCTTAAAGAGAAGAAGCTGGGATCTTTTCGGAATAAAAATATCGGGTTTGTTTTTCAATTTCATCATTTGCTTCCGGAATTTTCTGCTTTGGAAAATGTATGTATTCCTGCATACATCGGGAAAAAAAATATAAAAGACACAAAGGAAAAAGCTACTGCGCTTCTGAAGTATCTGGGATTAAATGAACGATTATCCCATAAACCTGCTGAGCTATCCGGTGGTGAGCAGCAAAGAGTAGCAGTTGCGCGCGCCTTAATTAACGACCCTAAAATAGTGCTTGCAGATGAACCTTCAGGAAACCTGGATTCAGATGCAGCACGCGATCTTCATCAGTTATTTTTCGAGCTAAGAAAAACATTCAACCAGACTTTCGTAATCATCACTCATAACGAGGAACTCGCAAACCTTGCTGACAGGAAACTGACGATGAAAGATGGCGTAATTATTTGAGGTATCAGTTTCCTCCCACCATTTTCATAAAGTCATCAAAGTTCATTTCCTGGTAGCCTTCGGTCGAAACATGGAACACATCGTCCTTCACAGGATCCGTATTGACTTTGGTTGCGGTAAAGGTCATTACAATACCTTTTCTTGAAATCTGGTACTGTAATGGAAAACCATCAACCTTTGAATATTTTTTCCATGCGGATCCGGGTGTTTGAATATCATTCGTATACCAGAATTCCAGTTGAGTGTCATCTTTTATTTTAATAATTGCATTTTTGCAGTTAAACCCGGCAATTTGCTTTGTTTCATCCGTTAGATTAACATCATAATTTTTAGGGTCTTCCTGCCGCTGTTTCAGCTGATCTTCATTCATTTTTATAAAGGCCTTGTTGCCCATAGCATCCATAAGTATAACCCCTGAATTATTGTTTGCATCTATTAAAATCTGCGTCTTGCTCATTGCAATGCTCATTACCTGGGCAATATGTCCCGGTTTGAAACTTACCGTGGAAGTGCTTCCGGCGAACATATTTGCTACTTCCGGGTGCTCAGGCATGTCTGCAGTAACTGCATATATCACTGTTCCTTCCTTTATAGCATCTTGAGCATGAATGGGTTTATTTGTTAAGGTGAGTGTTGTTAAAGCTGCAATCACCATAGCGAAAATTTTCATAGTATTAGGGAGTTAACATTTAAAGAAAAAATAAGCCGTTTAGGAATGGGTTTACAATGTCTGATGTAGTTTATAAAAGTAAATGTTCTGTGTCAGTTTACGAATTACTAAAAAAATACTGGGGTTTCAGCGAGTTCCGTGCATTACAGGAAGACATTATAACGTCTGTTTTAGAAGGAAATGATACACTGGCATTAATGCCTACAGGCGGAGGAAAATCACTTTGTTTCCAGATACCGGGCCTTTACAAAGAGGGTATTTGTATTGTAGTATCCCCGCTTATCGCCTTAATGAAAGATCAGGTTGCCAACCTCCATAAAAAGAATATTAAAGCAATTGCCGTTTACAGCGGTATGAGTTCGGGAGAAATTGATGTTGCTTTGGATAATTGCATTTACGGCAGATATAAATTCCTCTATTGTTCTCCGGAGCGGCTGACAACTGAAATATTCAGGGTTCGTTCCTCAAAAATGAATATCAATTTAATTGCCGTAGACGAAGCGCATTGCATTTCACAATGGGGATATGACTTCCGGCCACCTTATTTAAAAATAGATGAATTCCGTAAAACGCTTCCGCCAGTTCCGGTTATTGCGCTTACTGCTACTGCCACTCCTGCTGTAATGGAAGATATAATCGGGAAGCTGGAGTTCACCAGGAAAAAGGTATTTCGAAAAAGCTTTGAGAGAAAAAATCTTTCCTATTCGGTATTGTTTGAGGAAAATAAAAATGACCGGCTGGTAAAGATGCTCAATAAGGTGAAAGGAAGCGCTATAGTGTATGTTCGTAACCGCAGGAAAACCAAAGAGATTGCAGAGTTTCTCAGGAAAAAAAATATTGCTGCAGATTATTATCATGCGGGTTTAGAATATGAGCAGCGCAGCATGAGGCAGGAATCATGGATGAAGGGTAACACACGTGTAATAGTCTGCACCAATGCCTTCGGTATGGGCATCGATAAGCCCGATGTCCGACTGGTTACTCACATGGATGTGCCAGATGACATTGAATCTTATTTCCAGGAGGCCGGGCGTGGAGGCCGGGATGGAAATAAATCATTCGGAGTGTTGCTTTACAGTAATAGTGATATAATCAATCTTACAGACCGCTTAGAGCACGGGTTACCTACGGTTGAAATGCTTCGTACTATTTACCAGGCACTTGCAAATTACTATCAGATTGCAATTGGGGCAGGGGAGAATGTTTCTTTCGATTTTGAAATCTCACCTTTTTGCAAAAGTTACAGGATAAACCCGCTGGAAACATTGCAATCACTTAAAATTCTAGAGCAAGAGGGCTACATCTCTGTCACTGATGCGGTTTATATTCCATCGAGGCTGATGATTACAGTAGATAAGGAAACGCTTTATAAGTTCGAGGTAGAAAATAAAAAGTATGAATTGCTGCTGCGGACCCTGCTGCGCGCCTATTCTGGTATTTTTGAAGAGTTTATTAACATTAATGAGCATGAAATCGCGAGGTTTACCGAGTCTAAATGGGAACATGTTATAACTCACCTCAAAGAACTTCAGCATTTTCACCTGCTGCAATACCAACCTACAAAAAATGCTCCGCAGCTGCTTTTCCTGCAAGCCAGGGCAGACAGCCATGTAATGAAGTTTGATTATACGGCGTTAAAAAAAAGACATAATTCCCACAGCTTCAGGCTTACTGCAATGAAGCAATATGTAACCACAGCTTGTAAATGCAGAAGCCAAATGCTGCTTTCTTATTTTGGAGAAAAAGGTGCTCCGCGATGTGGCATCTGTGATGTTTGTCTTAAGCGAAACCAGTTCGGATTAACAGACTTCGAATTTGAAGAAATCACTTTGCAGATAAAAAAGATGCTCAGCTTAAAGCCCTGCACCATACAGGAGCTGGTGAATAATAATATAAAAGTGAAAGAGCAAAAAACATTGAAAACTATTCAATGGCTGCTTGACAATGAGCAATTGAATTTAAACGATCAGAATGAAATAATCTGGAATGAATAACCAGAAACTGCAGGCATGCTTGTAAAAAAAAGAGACCACCCTTTTGGATGGCCTCAAAGTATTCTAGAAAAAATTTATTGCACTATCATCTTTTTAGTGATTTGCTCTTCATCCATTTGAACAGTGTAATAATAAACGCCACTACTGAAAAGGTTCTTTGATAAGCTAATATTATGAGCTCCTTTACTGAAAGAATAGTTATTTTTCATAACCACGCTACCCAGAACATCGGTAACCTTAAAGGAAACAGTTCCCTGTTTTTGTAATATAATTTGAACAGTTGACTGATCATTAAATGGGTTTGGAGCATTTTGATTTACTTCCATATTATGTACAGCATTTACATTCGGAATGCCTACATTAATATATAAGGGATTAGCTACTGCCAGATAATTAATGTTGTTTAACGCATCAGGGTCTCCACTGTTAATAGCTGTTCCCGGATCAAAATCTTCCTGGTATTCAAAGCGAATGGAATCCGTTGTTTTGCGCGCGCAGGTAGCATAAGCTTGCTCAACAAAAGTAGTAGGAGTGATATCAGAAATGTCCCACATGCTCCATGGATCTTCTGACTTATGCATAGCAAGATAAATATTACGATACGTTTGTCCGTCATCGGTAGTATCTGCATCATGCGCAAGCATAAACGTAATGAAAACGTTACCTAAATAGTCGTAGCTGATACTTGGTGCTGTTAGCAAGCTTATATTAACCGTGTACCTGTTATACGTATCACCGGAAGCACCATCACCATTTAAGGTGCTGTTTACACCCACATCGTATGTTCCATCTCCGTTTGCGTCAATAACCGAGGGTAAGCTGTCGGGATTAATCACCCATATAGGAGCGGTCATACCTTCTTCCCAATATTTTAATCCCAGTACTCCTATTAATAGGAATGAACCAGGTAATCCGGTAGTTGCATCAAGTTCCTTAGTCACTGCTCCGATAGCATACGCTACGTGGGTTTTTCCGGAATCGTCAATTACCACTGATTCTGTTCCATCGCTGGTATAGAAAACTGAATCAAGCGGTTGCTCCTCAAAATTTCTGAATGGAAAAGGATCAACCATCTCTTCTGTCCAGCTGGTTCCGCCATCTGAAGAATTCCATAGGGTAACATCAGTTCCTAAAAAACCTATTACGGCAGACATTTTTCCGTTATTGGCATCAATGTCGTACATATCCTGCAATCCGAAATCCCACCTGGTAGAATCAAAACCCGGAAAAAGATTGTTAGCAGTCCAGGTAGCTCCTCCATCTGAAGAATGAGCATAAACTACCGGACGCTGAACCCCGTTCATATACACTGCAGTGTCGCCAAAGTTACTTAAAACAACTATGTTGCTACCGTCTATAGCCATTCTGGGCCAGATAGTGCCCTGGGCTGAAGAGGCATCTGCAGGAGGCATAGAAGCACCAGATACTGTAAACGTCCAGTCCTCAGGCGTACAGTTAGTGGTTCCTGAGCTGGTACCTTGCTCCAGAGTATAATCAGTACCATTATGTGAAACAATAAATTCTGATCCGTTCAGCATGTCAATGCAGGGCCATCCGGTTCTAATTGGTTCAAGGCGCAGCTGAGGATCAATACAATCCCATGTAACGCCATTATAGTGTGCATAAAAAGTGCCTCGATCAGTATAGCCGGCGGGCGTTTTAGAGCCTGTCCATACTATCGACATAGACCCATCTTCACGACGCAATACGCGTCGTGCAACGGATAATCCGGTCTGCAAATCATAATAAGTGGTGCCTAAAATGATGCTTCCTGGCACTTCACCGCCTGTACGACCTACAACCTTTGCAGCCTGATTAGCTAATGAAGGTTGCTCTGTATTGTTAGATAACAGTACTGACCTGTCAAATTTTATTTCATGGTTGCGCATCGCTGGTACATTTAAAATTCCATGCGATGTGGAAGGGTGAGTCTGTGCCTGCAATAAACCTGTCATTGCAAATAGGCACAAGAACAAAAGTAAATTCTGTTTCATCTTATGTTGGTTTAGTTGGGTTGAAATTAAATTAAAAAAATTAAATAGAGTATTACGAAGAAAGGTTAAAGTATTTTTTTTTGATTTTAAAACTCGTTTTAGTTTCAAGTAGCTGAAAGTTTAATTATGGTTCCTGAATTACGTAATCTTAATTCTCAAGTTCCATGCCTTAAAGCCATTATATGCATTTAAGACAGATCTTAATTTCATATAAAAAGAAAAACCTCAAAAGTTTCTAAACTCCTGAGGTTTTAAATAAGGAAAAATTAAATTTATACAGGCTTATTAATTGCCCGAAATTCTAATAATAGTATTATAACTTTTTGTTCCTGCTCTGGCTGAAAGCAAGTAATTACCACTTGGCAGAGTGTTTAAGTCAACAGTCACCTTTGAATTAGTCAGGTTTTGATTATTTAACTCCCTAACGGTTTGACCCAATACATTAGACACTTTGATGTCCATCTGATTTACTACAGATCCATTTATTGCTATTGTAAATACGCCTGTTGAAGGATTAGGAAAAACGTGTATATCCTCATTATTAGCCTTAATGGAGGGTATACCTACTGAAACTCCCAAATCTGAAACAGGAAATTCAACATAAGCTATAGAATTAAGCTCATTATCATTACATGGATCGGGATCATTAGTCGCAATGAATAAGCCTGAAATACCTGCACAAAAATCTTTTTGATATACGATATGAACTTTATCATCTACATAACGTGCAATAGATGCATAAACCCCCTCCTGTGTAATATCGTCCACAACATCTATAACACTATCGCCCCATGTTTGACCATGATCCTTGGTTACTATAACATAAGTATGACGGATGGCCTTTCCCACTAAATCAGTGGAGTTCTCTACCGCTGCACTATAAGCTAAATAAATATTACCATTAGAATCTATGCCGGCATTGGGCATAGTGGCCAGAGAAGAAAATCCAAATTGCCCTATAAGCAACTGCCCCGATAAATCATCAATAGGAAGATCGAGGGTATCATTTCCATTTAAATCGAGTGCACCGGTAATAGCAGCCGGAGCATTTTCTCCGAAGCTTTCGTTCCAGTACATTATAGAATTAATGCCCGGGTAGTATGAGTACAATGCATCTCCGGCAACATCATTTAAAATAAAAGCATCACCCCACCATACGTGTACCATGTTTTGGTCATCAATTAAAACACTCAGACTGCCATCACATACTTCAATACTATCCGCGTTGCCATCACCATTAATATCTGTAATGGTATCATCAGTAAAAAATGGGAAAGGATGCTGTAGAATGATGGTCTTTGTCCATGTGGATCCGTTATCCATCGACTTCCATAAAATCACATCATAGCTGATATCACCGGTTACAATAGCAACAGTATTCCCCCGGGCATCAATTTGATACGAATCACCATTGAAACCATCATAATGAGCAGTATCTTCATCAGGCAATAAAACATTAGTAGCATCCCATGTTACACCGCCATCAGTGGATCTATCATACAAAAGAGCGCCATCAAGGCCATTATAAGTAGTTCCTCCTGAAATAACAGGTGTAGTAAGCGAAATAACATGAAAATTTTCTCCCCATACTGCTGTCTTAGCCCATAAATCTCCACTCGTTGCGGGACTCTCGAGGGCTGTAGTATTAGTAATCCATTCCCCCATGCCTTTTGGCAACCGGCGGGCCTCCAGCAATTGTGCGGTAGTTGAACTGTGACCTACAACTACTTCGGCGCCACTGCTTGTAACGCCAATATTGGTAAAACCACTTCTGTTATTGCCTTCTATTCGCGTAGTAGGTTGTGACTCCCAGGAAGTACCGTCAAAATAATTATATCCTGTTCCCCTGTTCGGGAAGCCATTGGTCCAATCAGGAGAAAAAGTCCATACGGCGGATATAGTGCCATCTCCGTTATTGGAAATGCGATCGTTAACCGAACCATTCGTTTGCAAATCGTAATAGGTAGTTCCAATTGTAGTTTCAGTTATATCCCGCGCAGTTGTCGGCTGGCCTGATACTATGTGGGAAGTTTTTGCTTTTGGCACAATACCATTCCCTTTCATTTTTACATCACCTGTAAAACCATTTGCAGGAATTTTAACTGGCTTAAGTAAAGCAGGGTTTATCAGCGGTACAGTATGGTTTCTTCCTGCGGGAACACTTTGAGCAAACGCCGATCCGGTCAAAAGAGCAGCCATAATAATCATTGTAAACTTTCTCATTGAGTTTTAGTTTAAGTTTTATACTATAAGTTTAAGTTTAAAAGTAAGATGAAATAAAACAAAAATTAGTTGTCTCACCTTCTTTTTTGCTGCTGTGATTTGGTCATTTCCTCCAGTCGTTGCTGGAAACGTGATTTTTTTACAGGTTTCTTTTTATTTTCCTGGATCTGGCGGTGGATGGCTGTTTCATCAATAATATAATTTTTTACAACCCATTGCTGGATGAAAGAAAATATATTGGTAAGCGTATAATAATAGGTAAGTGCTGCAGGCAGCGAATTAAAAATTCCAAGCAACATTAATGGCATCAGGTATGTCATCCATTTCATCTGGCCGGTAACACCTGATAACTGGTTATTGTAGAGCGCAAATAAAATAGAACTGGCTGTCATAATTAATGTAAACAGGCTGACATGACTTCCATAGAAAGGAATCGCAAAATTCAGATTGGCAACGGAGTCATATGTGCTTAAATCCTTTGCCCATAAAAAAGATTGCTGCCTCAATTCAATAGAGCTTGGAAAGAATGAATACATAGCCGCGAGGATAGGCAGCTGCAATAGTAACGGAAGGCATCCTCCAATTGGATTTACACCTGCCTGTTTAAAAAGCTTCAGCTGCTCTTGCCCGAATTTCGCCTGGTCATCTTTATATTTCTCGCGCAATTGATCCAATTCAGGCTTTATAACTTTCATTTTTGCTGCTGAAACAAAAGACCTGTACGTAAAAGGAGACAGAATAAGCCGCAATGCAAGTGTCATCAACAAAATAATGACCCCATAATTAATATTGAACCTGCTTAAAAAATTAAAAATGGGAATAATGAAGTATTTATTAATTGGTGCGGCAATGAAATAAAATATACCAACACCAATAGGAATAATCTCCTGCATACCGTTGTTAAATTTTTTAAGATCCTGATAATTATTTGGACCGAAATAAAACTGCATGGGATAAGTAACCTGCGGTTCATTTTTATAAGGCAATACAAGACTCGCCGTCATGTTTTTTACGAAACGGGAAGTGTCTTCCATAGCAGTGGAAAAGTTTCCCTGGTCGAAAGGAGATTTTGTTATCAGAGTACAATTAAAAAAATGCTGTTTGAAAGCAACCCATTGGAGTGCTCCGGGAGCGCTCATTTGCCCTGTGCTGTGTTCTGAAATCTCGTCTACATCCTCATTCGTGTAACGGAAATAAACCGAGGAATAATTTCGCTCCGAAACAAGATCATTTTCCAGGTGGTTGAATTTGGTCTGCCATTCCAGGTTCAGATAGGAGTTATTACTTCGGATTACGCTATCCATTCCTACCAGCGAAAATTGGTAGCCCATCAGATATGAATTTCCTCTCAGCGTATATTTTTGTTCTATAAAACGGTTCGGTGCACTATAGGCACGGAAAATAATTGAGTTAGAATCTGCATTAAAAACCGTAAAAGAATTGCCAATGGTTTGAAAGAGCAGGTTATTCGTTTCTACCTGATTAGTTCCAGCAAAAAAAACATAATTGAATTTATTGTTGGATTCATTAAATAATATGAGCGGGCGCTGTTCAGATGTTTTATATTTTTTTAATTCAACCGAAACTACTTTGCCCCCCTTATTAGAGAGGATAACCTTTATCAGTTCATTTTCTATAGAATAATTTTGAGCTGCTTTCACAGCAGTATCTTTAAAAATGTTTTGAGCGGTGGATGGCTCAGGTGCATTATTAATAGCAGGTGCAGGTGAATTCTGCATTCCGGTTTCACCGGATGAATCTTGTATGGAATGCTGATTATTTAGTAAGGCAATTGAATCCTGCCGGTGTTTTATTTTCGCATTTTCTTCCTGAGAAGGTGTATTATAGAATATATAAGCGATCAGTAAAAGAAAAATCAGTACAAATCCAATAACTGAATTTCTGTCCATCAAATAAATTATTTATATCAAAAATTTTAAGCCCGCAAACGTACGCGAAATTTAATGAAAGACAAAGGTGGAGCCTATCTTCAGGATTGTAGAAATTAAGACTAGTCGCTTACTCTATTGGATAAATTGGAGTAAAAATTTAGCAGCTAAATGTGGAGATTTATAAGACCTAATCCTAAATTACTCAATATAAATTCTTATATCTTAAGGTTGCGAATTATAAGATTAAAGTATTATTCTGCGTAAACTCCTGCCTTTTCTTCTTTTACCTCTGCACCGCTGGATTCTTTTCTTTTCTTTTCTTCCAGACCTGCTGCAACAAATTTTACAAATAACGGATGCGGATTATCAACCGTGCTCTTCAGTTCCGGGTGATACTGAACTCCTATAAACCAGGGATGTTTCTTTAGCTCCATTGCCTCTACCAGGTTACTTTCAGGATTCATCCCCACAGCAGAAAAACCATTTTCTTCGAAAGCTGCCAGGTACCTGTTATTAAATTCATAACGATGGCGGTGACGTTCGAAAATTTTCAGCTTCTGATAAGCATTAGAAGTTTTTGTGCCTTTTTTAAGATCACATTCCATTGCTCCAAGACGCATCGTGCCTCCTTTCAGTACGATCCGCTTTTGTTCTTCCATCATATCAATTACCGGATCCAGGGTATCAGGATTCACTTCAGTAGTGTGTGCATCTTTTAGTCCTAAAACATTCCGCGCAAACTCTACAGCTGCGCACTGTAGCCCAAGGCAGATACCGAAAAATGGCAGATCATTTTCCCTCGCATAACGGATGGCGATAATTTTTCCCTCAATACCACGGGCACCAAAACCCGGTGCTACAAGAATCCCGTTCAGATCTGCCATCACATGGTGCACGTTCTGATCATTGATGTGCTCGCTGTGGATGGAAACTACTTCTACATGACATTCATTCATAGCACCTGCATGGATAAAAGCTTCACGAATGCTTTTATAGGCATCCGCCAGCTCTACATATTTCCCAATCAAGCCAATCTTCACTTCACAAGTGGGATTTTTCAGCCTCCCGAGAAACTCTTTCCATTTATCCAGGTTGGGTTCATCTCCTGAGTGCATTTTCAGTTTGCTTAGAACTGTTTTGTCAAGATTTTCTTTCAGCATAAGCAGCGGTACGTCATAAATGCTTTCTGCATCAATACTTTCCACTACAGCGTTAGTAGTTAAATTGCAAAATTGCGCCACCTTACGACGCAATTCCATATTGAGATGATATTCTGTTCGACAGACAAGAATATCCGGCTGTACGCCTTCTTCAAGTAAATCTTTTACGCTGTGCTGGGTAGGTTTTGTTTTTAATTCTTTCGCTGCTTTCAAATAAGGAATAAGCGTGAGGTGTATTACAATGCAGTTTGTATTTCCCAGTTCCCACTTCAGTTGCCGTACGGCTTCAATGTATGGCAAGCTTTCTATATCACCCACTGTGCCCCCGATTTCTGTAATTACGATATCGTATTCACCCGTACTGCCTAATAATTGGATGCGCCTCTTAATTTCATCTGTAATATGCGGTACAACCTGCACCGTTTTACCTAAATAAGCTCCTTCCCGTTCTTTAGTAATCACCTCCTGATAAATTTTACCCGTTGTAACATTGTTCGCCTGAGAGGTAGGAATATTCAGAAAACGCTCATAGTGACCCAGGTCGAGGTCTGTCTCTGCACCATCGTCAGTAACGTAACACTCTCCATGCTCATATGGATTTAAGGTCCCGGGATCTACATTGATGTAAGGATCCATTTTTTGTATCGTAACACGGAATCCGCGAGCCTGCAGAAGCTTGGCCAAAGAAGCTGAAATGATGCCTTTTCCGAGAGATGAGCTTACACCTCCCGTAACAATAATATACTTGGTAGATGACATAATGGAAATGAAACGTTACGGAATATAAAGGTACTATTTGATTTGATGATTTTGACAAATTCAGAAGATCCCACTTTGTTTTTAATTGATATTTTAGATGCCATAACTGGCTATATACAAGGTTGATTTGGAAAATCATATCCCGATTTCAAAAATAATAATATAAGAATTTAATTAAAATGTAGAGTAATTCCTACAAAACATGTTTTGAAAATACACTTTTAATTTTTTAGATTTTTATAAAGTGTCACATAATCATTGCGTTAATCCAAAATAATTTTTGGCGTGAAATTCTATGTAACGGATAAATAGTGATGCAACAATTTAAGCATAAATATATTGGAAAACGAAAATGTTTTTGAGCAGAAAAAAGAAGAAAATAATTTAATTGCGTCGAATGCAATAGAGCAGAAGGGGCAAGTCATTATTCCTGTTATCGAGGAGCAATTAAATGTCAGGAAAGAAATAATAGAGACAGGAAAAATTCACGTCTCAAAAACAATAAGTAAAGAGACTGAGATAGTTACCGTTCCTTTTATTAAGGAAGAAGTTAAAGTAGAGCGAATAGAAATTAATCAGATAGTGAGTGAGCAACCATCCGTACGGTATGAGGATAACGTTATGATAATACCGGTTGTAAAAGAAGTAGTAATAGTGGAGAAGCGGTTACTGCTTGTGGAAGAGTTGAGGGTGACTAAAAACACTGTCCAGGATGAATTTAAGCAGGAAATAATTTTATCTAAAGAAAATATAAATATTGAGCGGATACCTTCCAGCCAAAATGAGTAATAGAAAAATTTAATTTAATCATTAACCAAAAGAAAAAAACAATGACACACACAGTTATAGGTATGTTCGACGATGCATCGCAGGCCGAACAAGCAATTCAGGAATTAACAAATAATGGATTCAATATCGATAATATTGATATTGCAAAAAGAAGCAGCTCCGGTGAAGCAAATAATACAGGAGGCAGTTATCGCGGATCAACAAGCGATGCAACGGAATCCGAAAGTGGTATTGGCAGATTTTTCAACTCCCTTTTCGGGAATACAGAAGAGGCCAGCAGTTACGCTGAAGTGGCTCACAAAAGCAGTTCTATTGTAACTGTTCATGCAGAAACAGAAGAGTCAGCTACATTAGCATCGGAGATATTAGACAGATATGGATCTGTAGACGTGAATGAGCGTGCTAATCAATATGGATATTCCGGTGATTCAGGAAATAGCAGAGGTAACAGCACTATGGAAGATACCAACGAGTCTCGTTCTATTCCTATAATTGAAGAACAAGTTCAAGTGGGCAAACGTGAAGTAGAAACAGGTGGAGCACGTGTACGCAGCCGTATTGTGGAGCGTCCCGTAGAAGAAAATCTGCGCCTTCGCGAAGAGAGAGTTTGGGTAGAGAGGAATCAGGTTGACCGTGCAGCTACAGAAGAAGATTTGGCCAATTTTCAGGAGGAGGATATTGAAATAGTAGAGCATGCAGAAATTCCTGTTGTTTCAAAAGAAGCACGCGTGGTAGAAGAAATAAAAATTGGCAAAGAAATGAATGAGCGCGATGAAACAATTCGGGAAACAGTGCGCAAAACTGAAGTAGACGTGGAGAACCTTCAAAAGAAGGAAAAGTCAAAAAAGAAAAATAATTTATAACCCACCGGAATTGATTTGAGGATGGCAACTGTTAAGTTACCATCCTCATTTTTTGTATAGATCTAAGAAGAAATAAATAAAAACTTAAAAATTAAATCACAGACCTAACTTAATTGATTGTCACAATATATTGGTTTTGAGTATTGTGATCATCTCCTCTATCTTTGATTCCGGAGAGATGGCAGAGCGGTCTAACGCGGCGGTCTTGAAAACCGTTGTCCTTCACGGGACCGGGGGTTCGAATCCCTCTCTCTCCGCAACCTGGTGGCAACGTATGTTTCAGTATTAGTGTATTAAGTGTAAATCTATTTCTGATAAAAGACTACTGGCTTTTTGGTAATGCCCCAATCATACAGCATCTGCCGTACATAATAAGATTTTTCCGGCGTGCTTATTTTTTCCCATGAAAAAAAATTGGCGGAATAAGGCAATACGATAACAGAGTCCGTATTTGCACGGGAAAGTATTCGAAGCATACTCTCTTGCTCCTTTCTGGAATTATTAATTGGCAAATTTTGATACCATAAAACAGCAAGCAAAACTAAGGAAATACCTGAATATGCTGCAAGCGCCTGTCCTTGTAATTTATCCATCAACAGGGAAGTGCCAGATACAATGGTGATTACCAGCAATAAGGTTAAGGGCATAGTAACATCATATCTGAGAATAGCAGGGCGGTAAACCCGGTATCCTCCAAGCGGAACCAGGATTATGTATATCAGAACGGTGAGTGCCAAAAGCTTTAATATTCCAAACGATCTGGTGTTAAATTGTACAGGAAAAAATTTTTTAAAAAAGTAAAAATTTATAATTAAGAAAGCGTAGAAGTAAGGAAGGCCATAGTGAAAAAAATAGGGAATCAACCCTTTCAGCATTAGCTGATACCGCTCAGCTATGGTAACCGTAGTTACATTTTCAATATTAAATCTGCCGATATAAAAATCATATGCGCAAATAATAATAAATGGAATCAGCATTCCTTTTACAAGTGATGGAATGTTTTTAATGCGGCTGGACAGAGAAGCTATTTCAAAAAACGATTCATTATTTATAGCTTTCTGATAATATAATAAAAGCAGTATGCCGCTAACCATTATTCCAATTACGGGAATTAATGGTCCGGAAAAAGCGACACAAATCCCCAAAAAAATTATTCCAAACAAAGAGATATTGGAGAGAAACAATGGGTTAGGGAAAAACAAGGAACGGAAGAAAGGGTAAAAGAAGAGTAACAGCAATGAAAGAGGAAAAGCATAAAACGCAGTGTAGGTTACGGAGTGATCAATAATTGCGGCATTGTAATAACCGTGATTATACTGGAAAAAAGGGATGGTAAGCACACATCCAAAAAGAAATCTCTTCCATGAACTTTTGTGGCTGATATTTGCATACAGTGCTATTATGCAAGTCATCATCCAGTGGTTGATCCATTGAAAAATGGATGCTGTAAGAAAGAGTGCTTTAATCCTGTCCGCTACTAAGGTTGTAATAAAAGAATAGCCCTCATGAAAAAGAGAATATACAACAGCATGGCAAAACCAGCGACCTGCACCACTGTATCTATCTCCCTTCAATAATGCATCTAAACCGAAGGGATCATGAAGTATCTGGGAATGGCTTTCCATCGGAAATACAACCGGCAACACATCACCATCAATCGATGTTTGATAATATTCACTGAAAGTAAAAACCATATCACCCGCAATTATAAATACTGCTGCAATGCAAAATATTGCGGATATGTTTTTGGCAGCATTTAACATAGTATGACTGGTAAGACCAATTGAATTGGATACCATAGTTGTATTGCACTGAAAGATATAAGAATTAAAATTCTCAGGGATTTTATAACAGTAGTTTTTATCTTTTACTTTATCCTCTCAACAGCAGCAGTGTAAATTAGTGTAATGGTTATTCAGCACGACAAATCTCTACGTTCTTTTAATTCATTTGGTATTGATGCTTCTGCTAAATTCTTTGTTGAAATAAAATCAGCTGAGGAGTTTCGGGAATTAATCTCTGACCAGAATTTCAAAAAGGAGAAAAAATTAATTCTGGGAGGAGGAAGCAATATTCTTTTTACAAAAGATTTCAACGGTCTTGTTATTAAGAATGCAATTCCTGGTATAGAAGTAACAAAAGAAGACAGTTATTACCATTGGGTAAAGGCAGGTGCAGGAGAACCATGGCACCCGTTTGTAATTTTTTGCGTTAATAAAAATTTTTCAGGCATTGAAAATCTTTCTCTGATCCCGGGCCTTGTTGGTGCAGCACCGATGCAGAATATTGGTGCTTATGGAGTGGAAATTAAGGAAACCTGTGAAGAGGTGGAAGCCATTCACATAGATACCGGGGTATTACAGGTGTTTAAAAATGCGGACTGCGAATTTGGTTATCGCGAAAGTATTTTTAAAAATAAATACAGGGATCAGTTTCTTATATCGGCAGTTACCTTTAAGCTGAATAAAATATTTAAGCCAAAAATAGCATATGGCGATATTTCCCGCATGCTGGCAGAAATGCGGGTGGATGAAATCACCATTAAAGCAGTGAGTGAAGCGGTAATTAAAATCCGGTCAGCAAAGCTTCCTGATCCGGCTAAAATTGGAAATGCGGGAAGCTTTTTTAAAAACCCTGTGGTGAATAAAAAACAGTTTGAAGCTTTAGTTGCAAAATATCCTCTTATGCCGAATTATATTCAGAATAAAGGAATAAAAATTCCTGCTGCCTGGCTGATAGAGCAATGCGGTTGGAAAGGGAAAGCTGTCGGCAATGCGGGAGTACATATGCAGCAGGCACTTGTATTGGTAAATTATGGCGGTGCTACCGGTGATGAAATTATGGCACTTGCTATACAGATAAAAAATTCAGTGAAGGAAAAATTTGGGATTGAAATTTCATCCGAAGTAAATTTGGTTTAAGAACCTTGCTTAATGTTTGAACCGAACTGTTTCTGATTATTATTTAATGAATTCATAGCAGCCGATATCCGGATTGTCTGCTCTTATATTTCCCTCCAGGTCAAAAGCAATATCATTTGGAACTCCCGCATTTATACACGGTGAATTTTCTTTCAGATGGTAATCATCTTTTTGAAAAGGATCTGTAAAGAGTGACTGATCATCAATATTGAATAAATCTTGGCTAAATGAGGATGTAGTAGTATCTATATCTGAATTAACTTTTAATAAACAGTGATCGAAGCTGAAATTAAACAGTGAGGAAGTTTTACTTTCCAGATCTATCTCTTTTTCCAATGATCCATATACAATGCAATTTTTGAATATCGCATTCAAATCAGCTGTTTTATATTGGGTTACTCCGAATGAGTCTGTGTAGCTATAAAAGTTACTTAGTAACACCACCGGATCATTATGGCTGGTGATAGCAGATGAATAGTCTGCAAGCGTACAATCCTCAAAATGGTATGTACCACCATAGCCCATTGCTATATCGTTGCTTCCGCAACTATGAATCAGGCAATTTTCCCCATAGATGTCCCCGGTTAAGCTTAAAATTCCATATCCAAAAGAATAGCGGATAATAGAATTTCGAAGGGTAAGCTTAAAATTTGCAGTTTCACGAAGAGAATCCACCCGTATCGCCCAGTTATTTGTTTCCTTAATCAATGCATAGTTTATCTCATTATCATGGCTGCTCCTCAAAAACCAGATACCCTCCCATTGACCAGGAAGGTCAACATAAAATTGCTCCAGCCTGTCTCCCCTGAAAATGACAGAGTCATCCTGCTGTCCGAGGACCTTTAGTGTTCCCTGCACAAAAAAATAGGAATTGCCATGCATATATATCCTGCATCCTGGCTGAATAGTTAATGTTTGATTGGAATCCACTAAAATGGAATTCACAATCACGTAAGGCTTATCATTGATCCATGTTTGCGTTTCAATGCCAACTCCATTATAAAAATGAGCATTTTGCCCCCAGGCTTGTAAAATTACCCTCTGTTCATTTCCATTACTTTCAAACATTACCGAATCATATATCACAAAAGGATTGTCCTGGAGGTTAGGGTCTACAGTCACCGATGCAAAGATATAAATGCTGTCTTTTGCCGGAATTTCAACATTTGATATTTCATCAACCTGCCTTCCATCGATGTTAAGCCTGAAATAGGAGCTGCTTCCGTTAATGAGACGAATATTAGAGACTTTGATTTTTTTATTATTTGAATTTATCACCTTAAAATAACGGGTTGCAGAACCAACACTGGTAAAAACAGTATCAAAGGTGAGCGTATCTATCGAGAATGAAAGCTGATCAGAGGGATTGCTGGTGACCAAATCCTTCCTGCACGAAGAAAATATACATCCAAAAGCTATTAAAACACACAGAAAAAAGAACAGTCTTAACATGGATTTCACGAACGGCAAAGATCCTTTTTTATTTCAATTATAGCGACAGATGAGTACGCTGTACTAAAGATTATTGTACTGCACAGGCTATTGTTGCAATGCTTACTGTTGTGGCAGGTATTTCTAATATTGCTCTCGCACTTGCTTCCAGAGTAGAGCCGGTTGTGATAACATCATCACATAATAGAATATGTTTCCCTCAACGGAAGAAGGATGATTAACCATAAAAAGGGTTTCTACATTTTTCCATCGCTCAAACCTTGATTTATGAGTTTGTGTTTCGGATGCTTTTACCCTTTCAAGGGTATCTTTTTTCCAGGGTTTATTCATAGAAATGGATAAGCCCTCACAAAATAAATCCACCTGGTTATAAGCGCGCTGCAGTTCTTTTGAGTAATGGAGAGGCACAGGAGCAATAAGGTCAATATTCTTAAAATCTTCGCAATTAACCAGTTCGGAGCCGTAGATCATTCCTATTTTTATTCCTACTTCTTTTTTCCCTTTATATTTAAGCTGGTGAATCAAATGCTGAACGCTGTTACCCCGCTGAAAAAAATAACACGATGCCGCGCGGTGTATATCTACTCGTCCCCAAAAATGTTTTTCGATAGCATTGTTTTTTTCAAGATGAAAATTTGTTTTAGGAAGATAGTATAGGCAAAAGGTGCAGATCACATCTTCACCGCTATTTAATGCGTTTCCGCAGGAAGCACATAATTTCGGGTAAAAAAGTGAAATAAAGTCACCAATATATTGTGAAGCAATATTCATAGGCTTATTTAATATACTAATTAACAATATAATGTACAATTAAATGTTTGTTGAGATGTTAATATTTATCAGATATTATGTCCGCTCTCACTCATATTAGTTAAGCCTAAATTTATTTTTTTTAAAGTGTTTAGCATTGCATCTTCGTTATGTAATTTTTAATTTTCTTTAAATGGATAATAAAACACAGGAACTTAAGCAATTTGAAATACCACCCGAAGGGTCTTTAGGTCTTCTGGCGCTTGGAGCTGTAGGCCTTAGGGCATGGAGACAAGTACGTTCTAAATCCGATTATGAACAAAAATTAATTGATCGGTCTAAGGAGATGGAGAAGGAAATGCAGAAAAAGATGGAAGAAAGGAAAGTAAAACAGGAAGAAGAAAAAGCGAAACAGCAAGAAATAAAAAACAATGAGCAAACGAATAGCTAAAAAGGTTCTGCTGGTCGGGTGGGATGCCGCAGACTGGAAAGTGATAAATCCTCTTATGGATAATGGTATTATGCCTACTTTAAATCAGTTCGTTAACGATGGTGTTATAGGAAATCTCGCAACCCTCGACCCGCCTTTATCACCCATACTCTGGACCTCCATTGCTACCGGCAAGCTGGCTGACAAGCATGGGATTCTTGGATTTGTTGAACCAGACTCTAAAAAGATGGAAGTGCGCCCTTCTCTTTCTACGTCGCGCAAAGTGAAGGCAATCTGGAATATACTTTCGCAGGAAGGTTTTAAATCCAATGTAGTTGGATGGTGGCCCAGCCATCCTGCTGAACCAATTAATGGAGTGATGGTTTCTAATTTCTATCAGAAAGCAGTAAGCGTTTACCATAAGCCATGGCCAATGGCAGCAGGCACAGTACATCCTAAGGATATGGAAGAAGTAATGCGGGAGATGAGAGTCCATCCCGCAGAACTCACACTTTCTCACATGGCACCTTTTTTCCCAAACTATAAAGATATTGATCAGGAAAAAGATGGGCGCATGGCGGCAGGAGCTAAAATTTTAGCCCATTCAGCCAGTATTCATAATGCCGCTACCTGGATCATGGAAAACACGGAATGGGATTTCATGGCAGTTTATCATGACGCTATAGATCACTATAGCCATAGTTTTATGAGATTTTATCCTCCCCAACGGCCGGGCATTCCTGACGATTTATATCATGCCTATAAAGATGCGGTAAGCGGCATGTACCGGTTTCATGATATGATGCTTGAACGCTACCTTGAACTGGCAGGTGAAGACACTACGGTGATTATTATGAGTGATCATGGATTCCATTCTGATCATCTTCGGCCCAACAGATTGCCTAAAGAGCCGGCAGGACCCGCATATGAGCATTCTCCCTATGGAATTGTTTGCATTAAGGGCCCGGCTATTCAGACTGACCAGAGGGTTTATGGCGCAACATTGTTGGATATTACTCCAACCCTGTTGACAATGTTTGGATTGCCGGTGGGAAAAGATATGGATGGAAAGGTGCTTTCTCAAATATTTGAGGAGCCGGTGCAACCAGAGTTTATTGAAAGCTGGGAACAGGTTCCAGGTGATTCAGGTATGCATGCTGCCGATCAGCAGGAAGATCCATGGGCAGCGAAAGAGGCAATGCAACAATTGGTAGAGCTGGGCTATATTGATGCTCCAGGCGAAGACAAGCAAAAAAACCTGGATAATGTTACCAGTGAATCTCAGTATTATCTCGCAAGGGTGCTTACTTACCGGAAAGATTGGGCAAAGGCAGCAGAAATACTCGAAGAGATTTTTACAAAGAACCAGGAGTTGCGCTATGGTCTTGCTTTAATTAATTGCTATCAGAAAATGCGCAAGGTGGCAGAGTACCGCTCAACGCTCGATAAGGTTAGGGCGCTGGAAGCAGGTAACATGGTAAAGGTAGATATCATGGAGGCTTCACTTCTTTTATTAGAATACAAACCCAGAAAAGCCCTAGAACTGCTGTTAAAAGCAGAACAGGAAGCAGGCCACATCTCCCAGTTGCATGTACAGATTGGAAGGATTTATCTTAAAAGCCAGCAATATGAAGCTGCAGAGCGTGCTTTCATCAAGGCTTTGTCAATTGATTCCCAGCAGGCGAATGCACATCATGGTCTTGCCCTTACTTATCTCCGGCAGGAAAAATTTGAAGAAGCGGCTGAAGAATGCCTTAACGCAATTGGTCTCTCCTATTACTATCCAATTGCACATTTTCACCTCGGCGAGGCGCTCATGAACCTGGAGGAATATGAACGTGCTGCAGATGCCTTTGAAGTGTGCTGTGCTATTGCGCCCGGTAATAGAAAAGCGCATTTATGGCTCATTAAATTGTACGAAGAAAAATTAAATAATAATTCGAAAGCAGAGGAGCATCGCAAATTTATTAATGAAAGAATAAAGGGCACCATAACCGTGGTTACCGGTTTGCCTCGTTCCGGAACATCTATGATGATGCAAATGCTGGAGGCCGGTGGTGAGGAAATTCTTACTGATAAAATACGCACTCCTGATGAAAATAATCCGAAAGGCTATTGGGAATTTGAGAAGGTAAAAAAAGTGATGACCGATGTATCCTGGCTTGATGAAGCAACAGGTAAAGTTGTGAAGATAGTGGCTCCGCTTTTAAGTTACCTTCCTCCGAAATATGATTATAAAATTATTTTTATGCAAAGGGATATGGCGGAAATATTACGCTCGCAGCAAATTATGCTTGGCAAAAAAACTGAAATCAGGAAGAATGCCTATCCTATTGTATTAAGCGAAGCCTTTAAAAAACAGTTAGAGCAGGCTGAGGCATGGCTGAAACGTTCTCCTAATGCAGAGTTGTTGTATGTTGATTATACCAGTGTAATTGATAACCCCTCTGAATCGGCAGAAAATGTAGCAGAATTTTTAGGGGCAGAACTTAATATTCAGGCTATGACCGAAGTCGTTGATATTGCATTATATCGAAACAGAGCATCTGTTGGAGATGAAAAAAAATAGGTGATCGCCAATGATATAAAGATACCATCAGCCATCACCCATTAGAATCTGGTATATCCTAATTTGTTAATGCAATTTTAACCGAAAATGTTTTCCCGTCATTATATACAGTGGCTATATATACACCCATTGGTAAATCGGATACGTTAATGTGACTGGTCGACTTCGACAACTCAACATTTTTTACTATTTGACCCAACACACTTCTAAGTTCTAATTGAGCATTGTTTAAAACAGAATTATCCATTATAATATTAAGTATGCCGTCATAAGCATAAATATTTATCTTTAAATCAGCTACAGCATTAATTCCTGTCGGATCACCCTGGCCTGCAAAAACAGGCTGCCCGGCTTTAGGATTATAGGCATAGTCTTTCAATTTTATAGATTGTCCGTCTTCACTGACTGAACAGCGAACCCATCCATAAAATTGGCTGCTGTCTTTTGTTATGCGAAGAGGCATATACATGTCTTCTACACCAAACCAATTTCCATAAGGACTGGCTTTATAGGTATAAGCAATTTGGGCAGGAAAAAAATAGGTTTGATTATTATATTGAAAAAGCAGGT
This sequence comes from Chitinophagales bacterium, assembly GCA_013816805.1. Lineage (NCBI taxonomy): Bacteria > Pseudomonadati > Bacteroidota > Chitinophagia > Chitinophagales > Chitinophagales bacterium. Next base: position 231,273 of record JACDDS010000003.1, read on the forward strand.
CTTTTAAGTCAAAAAATTTAACTGCGGTATCAATTTTCTCACTCATGGAAAAGACATACGGATAGCCGTAATTTCCATCAAATGCATTCTTTTTTAAAGACCCCCCAACAGCATTATATACGCCGGCTGCCTGACTATAGCCAGGTGTCATTACAGCACCTTTGCCATTTCCGGCTAAATCCATTGTAAATGTATAATCACCAGTTCCATCATTATTCAGATCCAGAATATATTGAGCCTGGTCTGTGTTCAGTGTTGTATCCGGTGAAATATCTGTATATACTACCTGCGCATTTGCAGCTGCAGCGCTTGAAAGCACTGTTCCTACAGAAGCAGAATAGGCTTTTAGTTTGTTTAAAAGTGTAGATTTTTCGTTTTTCATGAATTTGATTTTTTCAAACTTAGATCAAAATGGGACTTAAAAAAAATTTCTTTTGAAATGAAATTTTATTGCAGCGGGAAGTAAAGCAGAAATTGCTTTTTTCTGAATGATTGCAACACTGTTACTTTTAGGAATTGATTTTATTAATTTCAATACTTAAGCTCATCTTCAGATGGTATAATTTTAGTATATATAAGCTTCTAATTTTTGCATTTCTCTGTTATAAATATTTCTTAGTTTTAAAATCAAAACCTATTCACATGAAAAAAGATTACTCTAGTCTCATTAAAAAGTTAAAACAATATTCAGCCCTTGCTGCTCCTTTAATAGGGGCTGCAACTGCAGCCAACGCTCAAATTGTTTATACAAATGTTCAACCTGATGCCACCATTTCAAAAAATCAGCAAGGTTATCCCATTGATTTGGATCAGGATGGCACAAATGATTTTATTATCGGTGTAATAGATACAGTGGTTCAATTTAGCGATAAAGATTACTTCTTCCATGAAGTTCTCGCTGATCCTTATAATGACAATTCTGTTGTAGCTACCACCTTTCAAAGTAATGGATTCACCTTTGTTTACCCTATATATTTTAATAAAGGAAACGTTATTAAGCCTGAGTTAGGATGGAATAATGCAGCTTCTCAGACAATGGCTGATTTCCAGGGTTACGTATCAACCAACGGAAATGGATATGGCAGCTGGAATAATGTTACAGATAAATATCTGGGTTTACGGATTAAAAAGGGCAGCAAGGAATATTATGGTTGGGCCCGGTTAGATATAAAAGCATCAAAGGATACCGTTTATTTCACACTAAAAGATTATGCTGTTCAATCTACTCCGGATACAGCCATCGAGGCAGGGGATAATGGTGGTGTACCCACAGGAATTTTTCAGACTACAACTAATGACATAGCCATTTTTGCATACGAAAATCAGGTACACGTTTCGGCTCCTTCTTCATCGAAAGGCTCAATGCTGATCCGCTTAATGAATATGCAGGGGCAGGATGTAAAAGTTTATTCTGTTAACCAAAATCAATATCAATTTACAGTTGCGGATCTTCCAAGAGGGCTCTACATGGTATCTGTAGAACAGGAGGGGACTATTAAAACCAGGAAAATTTCTTTAAGATAATCTATACTGTCTAATAAAAAGGAGAAGCCTCTTCAGAGAGGCTTCCCCTTTTTATTAGTCACTTATTTAGGGCAGTTAAATTCTTCTGTATTCAGGCAATGTCCTTTCTTATCAATATAAAATTGCTTGCTTTTCATCTCTACAAGGGCACGGCCATCTTCAAACGTTCCCAGCTTATCATAAACCATAGGAATAGTGATCGTATTATTTAAATCAATATAGCCACCCTTATCCCCAATCATAACACCGGCTAAATCCTCTGAAAAAAGAAATGCGTAATCGTATTCAGGTTTTATTATTTCTGCACCCTGACGGTTTATATATCCCCATTTATTGCTTTTGTTAACCGGTGCGAGCCCTTCTGAAAATTCACCTATCTCCAGGTACTTCATAGGTATTACAAAATTTCCTTTTTGATCGATTATGCCGGCTAAACCATTTTTTTCAACTACAGCCAAACCCTGGGAAAAAGGCATGCAATAATCATAAGTAATCGGAATTACCACAGTTCCGGATTTATCGAGATACCCAGCCTCTTCATCTTTTATGATTACAGCAAGACCTTCACTAAAGCTATTCACCTCTTCATATTGCAATGGCACAACTATTTTTCCGGATTTGTCTATAAATCCCCAACTATTTCCATCGCTTACTGCAGCCAGGCCTTCAGAAAAAGAATTCACTTCTGCAAACTGAGGTGGAATAACCTCTTTCCCTGATTTATCAATAAAGCCAAATTTATCTCCTCTCTCAACGGCGGCCACACCTTCTGCAAAAGAAAATAACTGCTGGTATTTTGCAGGTACTATTACTTTGCCACCGACGGATTCTTTAATCCCATAAAGGTTGTTTTCTTCAAAAGATTCGAGTTGCTGCGCCACGGCACGTAAACCTATAAATGTAATTAATATACAAGCCAATAGTTTGTTCATAGCAGTGTTGAAATTTTAATTACAATAGGCCATTGTAAGGCGGAAAAATATTTTCAAGCCGGCTGCAAATATCTTCATAGTTCTCAAATTTCCATTATCTTTTATAGGGAAACCCAATTACTTTATCTTTGCACAACCGTTTTATAATGACTTCTGAAGCTGATAAAATTATTCTGGATGGATTAACTTATGAGGATGTACTGCTGCTTCCCGCCTATTCTGAAGTGCTTCCCCGTGAGGTAAAGCTGAATTCGCGCCTTACAAAAAATATTGAAATAAGCGTACCGATTATTTCAGCCGCGATGGACACAGTTACAGACTGGGAAATGGCCATTGCTATGGCAAGCAATGGCGGCATCGGAATACTTCATAAAAATATGAGCATTGAACGGCAGGCTGAAGCAGTCCGGAAGGTGAAGCGCAGTGAAAGCGGGTTGATTATTGATCCGATTACCCTGCATCCTGATGACACACTTGGCATAGCACGTCAGCTGATGAAGGACCATAAAATAGGAGGGATACCAGTAGTAGATCAGTCTGGTTTACTGGTTGGAATACTTACCAATCGGGATTTGCGCTTTGAAAAAAATATGAAGCGTAAAATTTCAGAAGTAATGACCAGGGGACAGCTCATCACGGCTCCCGAGGGAACTGATTTAAAAAAAGCGGAAATAATTCTGCAGGAGAATAAAGTGGAGAAGCTTCCCGTAGTCGATACCAAAGGTTACCTTAAAGGACTAATTACCTACAGGGATATTATCAATTTAAAAAGCCATCCTAATGCGTGCAAAGACAGATATGGAAGATTACTGGTAGGGGCAGCGGTCGGTGTCACGTCAAATATGCTTGATCGGATCTCAGCACTGAAGCAAAACGGAGTCGATGTGGTTTGCATCGATACTGCACATGGGCATTCCCGTGGTGTTTTAGATTCAATAAGGAAGGTGAAGGATAATTTTAAGGATCTCGAGATAATTGCAGGAAACGTAGCAACCAGGGAAGGTGCTCTTGCCATAGCAGAAGCGGGTGCAGATGCAGTAAAGGTTGGCGTAGGCCCCGGTTCGATTTGCACCACCAGGATTGTAACAGGAGCAGGTGTACCACAGCTCACCGCTGTTATGGAGGCTGCAAAAGGATTGGAACATACTGATGTTCCAATAATAGCTGATGGCGGGATACGCTTTACAGGGGATATTGTAAAGGCAATTGCAGCAGGAGCGGATACTGTAATGGCAGGATCTCTTTTTGCAGGCGTTGAAGAGTCTCCCGGTGAAACTATAATTTTTGAAGGAAGAAAATTTAAGTCATACCGCGGTATGGGTTCCGTAGAGGCTATGCAGGAAGGATCTAAAGACCGGTATTTTCAGGATGCGGAAGATGATATTAAAAAATTAGTGCCGGAGGGAATTGTAGGAAGAGTGCCTTTTAAAGGCTCACTTACCGAAGTGATGATTCAATACATTGGCGGATTACGTGCAGGCATGGGATACTGCGGTGCACCTGATATTCCAACTCTTCAGAAAGCAAAATTTGTAAGGGTTTCGGCGGCCGCTATGCGCGAAAGCCATGTACATGATGTAGTAATTACTAATGAGGCACCTAACTATTCAAGGTGATCTTTTTAATCGCTAGCTGAATGTGTCGAATCTGATATACAGAGATTTCATAATCTCAAAATTGTTCAATTTATGGAAGTGCTTAAAAGCATAGAGGATATACAAGCTGAAATAAATAATACGCCGATAACGGATAGTACCTCGTTAGAGCAGTTCAGAATAAAATACTTGGGGAGCAAAAATGTTTTGAAAGACCTTTTTGCAGAAATAATAAATGTTCCATCTTCTGAAAGGAGAGAATTCGGTCAGCTGATTAATACGCTTAAGCTAAAAGCAGAAGCAAGGTTTGAAAAAGAAAAAAAGGATTTAGAATTTTCTAGCGAAAAAGTAAATGAAGAAATTGATGTAACCCGTCCCGCAAATTTTATCCGTATCGGATCCCTCCATCCTGTCTCTATTGTTAAAAACAAGGTGATTGATATTTTTTCCCGTTTAGGGTTTACTGTTGCCGAGGGTCCGGAGATTGAAGATGAGTGGCATAATTTTACTGCTCTGAACACCCCTGAAAATCATCCTGCGAGGGACATGACGGATTCATTTTACATCGAATATCCAAACGTGATTTTACGCTCTCAAACCAGCAATGTACAGGTCCGGGTTATGGAAACCCACAAACCACCCATAAGGATTATCGCCCCGGGTCGTGTTTATCGCAATGAAACCATAACCTATAAACACCACATTATTTTCCACCAGTTAGAAGGGCTTTATATTGATAAAGATGTCTCTTTTGCCGACCTGAAGCAAACGCTTCATTATTTTTTTTATGAATTTTTTGGAGCAGAGTATGAATACCGTTTGCGCCCATCCTATTTTCCATTCACCGAACCTTCTGCAGAGATGGATATTCGAAAAAAAGGCAATACCGAATGGATGGAGCTTCTTGGTTGCGGGATGGTGCATCCTAAGGTTCTGGAAAATTGCGGTATAGATCCTGCAATATATTCGGGATATGCATGGGGAATGGGCATTGAGAGATTGCCCTTGCTAAAATATGGTATAACTGATATCCGATTATTGTTTGAAAACGATGTGCGCTTTCTCGAACAGTTTGAGGGTGTATGGTAATTTATTTTAAACTCATTTATTCCCATTTCAGAAGATCACCTTATTCAATTCTTTAACCATATTCCTCCTATGGCTGTACTTCACCTTAAACTCGTTTACCAATAACCTGATTGTCTCATTGCCGGAAGGAAGAGATTGAATCTTTTTCATGGTTGTGCACAGATAAATATAATGATTTCGGCCTAAGTTGTGTTCTGCGTAACGCCTCAGTGCTTCTTTATAGACTTCTACCACTTCCACCGGAAATTTATCTTTTAAATATTCGAAACAGGATTCTGCAAACCCGAGCGATTCATTTTTTTTAAGGAGCTGCAATAATTTTAAAAAATCCTGCTCTTCTATATATAGTGATGAAAGCGCGTAAATATTTTTTATTCCAAAATTCCGTTCACTTTTTATTTTATCAGCTATAGATTCTGCTTTCTCTTTCCAATCACGCAGAGAATAAGTTTCTTTTACAATGCGATAATAATTTATGTCGTAGCCCTCAAAAAATAGCCTTAAGGCAATGTTTCTGATATTTCGAATATCATTTTCCTTTTGAGCAACCATAAGCAGCATTTTATCCCACTGTGAGCTTACATTCAGGCGGGACTGCTGTTCTTCAATCAGCTTACTTTCTTTAATCAGTTTTTTAGCCATACTGAAATTTTCCTGCAGGATTGCGGTGTCTATCAACTGCGCGCGGAAAGATGAAATATGAAGATTCCCCGATATCACTTTTTGAGCTTCCTCTTTTAAATTCATTATTTCAAGCAGCTCGACTTTTCTTCGCAATAAATACTCTTCAAAATATTTGATTCTTGAAAGCTCACCTTGATTTTTTAATGTTTCAATATAGTTGTTTATAATCTTCAGCAGCTCGTTGAATTTACTTTTTTCAATGAAGTCATTAGCGAGTAAATTCAGCCAATAAATATTTTTTTGGTCTTGTTTCGTGATCGCGGCCACAGCAAGATTTATTATTTCTTCTTTTAAATCGTAACCGGCATCAGAACTTAATATGGCTTGAAGAATATCAAAAGACCGACCGATGCAACTTTCAAACAGTTCCGGAATTTCATCTGTATCAAAATTTTGTAATGGCAATTCTATCAGCGTAACAGCTAAATGAAATGGATCCAGAAAATTGTTTTCTAAGAGTTGATCATCTGCCTCATTAAATAAATAATTCAACCTGTCACCCAATTGTTTTTCTCCGGATTTTGAAATGAATCCTTTCTCATCTGCGGCACTGTATAAGATGCTGCTGAGCAAAGTGAGAAACTTTTTGGTGCCATGTCCGGGTAACTTATCGGTAAAGTGCAGTAATAAATCCGTACGGAATCCTTGATTAAGAACAGCAAATTCTTCGATGAATTTTTTCAGATCGCGACTCCTTATTTTTTTCATCAGTATACGAAATGAATCCATTCCTGATGATGATGTCAAATCCTTTTCCACCGTTTTCTATTAAGTAAACCTATAAAGATAGGCCTTTGCAGAAAGCGTTTTTCTGTTATCCCAAAAGATGGGAACCTATAAATCCTATCATCCTTATAAAAATTATCTTTGAAAAAAGACAAATCATTATGAAACTGGATGAAGTAAAGTGTATTGCAGTTATAGGGTCTGGTATTATGGGTTCCGGTATCGCACAAATCATTGCTCATGCAGGTTATAAAACTATCTTGTATGATGTGCAGCGTGAGGCGACACTGAAAGGCCTTGATATCATTAAAAAAAATCTGCAAAGTGCAGTAGAAAAGAAAAAAATTTTAAAAGAAGAACAGGATCAATTGCTTTCGAGAATAACACTTTCATCCAATTTTTCTGATTTAAAATGTGAATTAGTCATTGAAGCAATAATAGAAAGGCTGGAGACCAAATCAGAACTTTTTACTAAGCTTGAAATGCTAAATGATCACAACACTATTATCTGTACGAATACATCTTCTATTCCCATCACTCTTCTTGCAAAAGAATTACACCATCCTGAACGATTGGTAGGAATGCACTTTTTTAATCCTGCCCATATAATGACATTGGTGGAAGTGATATCAGGCCCGGCAACAAGCAATGAAAATGCAACCACTGTTTTTCTTCTTGCTCAAAAAATGGGAAAAAGCCCCGTAATGGTAAAAGATGCTCCCGGCTTTATTGTAAACAGAATTGGGAAATTATACCATACAGAATCATTAAAAATCCTGGAAGAGCAGATCGCGGCAATGGAGGCCATTGATGCATTACTGGAATCAAGCGGATTCAAAATGGGCCCATTCAAGCTGATTGATCTTATCGGGGTCGATGCAAATCTGAATGTTACAAAATCTCTTTATGATTTATTTAACCAGGAACCAAAGTTTCGGCCCAGCCGTATTCAACAGCAGCTGGTTGATGCCGGATCATTAGGAAGAAAAACAGGTGCAGGGTTTTATCAATACTAATTATTTGATTTAAACAGTCAGATGTAATTGTAAACCAGTTCATGAAAAAAGTAAATATTAACGCAATCGGAATTCTATTTTTAATTTTTATATCCTGTTCATTCAGGAACGAAAAAAAAGGTGTTAGCAATGCTGCTGATTCTTCCATCAGCTACGGAGTTACTTTAAAACTCATTGCTTCCGGGCTGGAAGGTCCAATTGGTATGGCTGTTCCGGCAGATAAAAGCGGAAGGTTATTTGTAGTGGAACAAGCAGGAACGGTTCGCATTATTAAAAATGGTCAATTACTTACCACTCCTTTTATTAACATTTCATCAAAGCTGGATAAACTAAGCGGCTCTTATTCTGAGAAAGGATTGCTTGGCATGGCATGTCATCCGGATTTTAAAACAAACGGAAAATTTTATCTCTACTATTCAGCACCGCCTTTTCAAAAAAATATGGACAATACAAGCATAATTGCTGAATATACTGGTTCACCTAATGCAGATCTTGCTACCAACAGTGAGCGGATATTGTTCAAAATTGATGAGCCAGAGTCCAACCACAATGGAGGTCAGCTAGTTTTTGGGCCGGATGGTTATTTATATGCAGGCGTAGGTGATGGAGGAGGTGCAGGTGATCATCATGGATCTACCGGAAACGGACAGAATATTAATACACTGCTCGGAAAAATTTTAAGAATTGATATAAATGCTGCCACAGGACCTGTAGCTCCGGGTGATAATCCTTTTGTAAATAAATCCGGTCAGGATGAAATTTTTGCTTATGGATTAAGGAACCCGTGGCGTTTCTCTTTCGATCGAACAACCGGAAGGCTGTTTTGCGCAGATGTAGGCCAAAATGATTATGAAGAGGTGGACATTATTGAGAGGGGAAAAAATTACGGATGGCGCATTATGGAAGGAAGCCATTGTTATAATCCTTCCCATAACTGCAATACGCAGGGACTAATTTTTCCCATTCATGAATATGATCATACAGTTGGAAAAAGTATAATTGGTGGTTTTGTTTATCGTGGAACAAAATACCCTGAGATGGAAGGAAAATATATTTTCGGAGATTGGACAGGAAAAATTTTTGTGTTAGTGCAGCAGCCAGCAACCGGATCATGGGAGCGCAGGGATTTAGCTATTGCAAGTGCTGATTTAAAAAATAATTTTTACATAAACAGCTTTGGAGAAGATGAAAATGGTGAGCTCTATGTATTGGGTCAAAATGGTATTGGTCCTAAAAAATCCGGAGTTGTATATCGCCTGGAATTTAACTAAGCGGGTGAATATATGCTTATAGACTGAAATTATATCTGACCGTTATCTAGTTTTTTCATTTCTCCAGTAATCATTGCCGAATTAATATCATTTAGCTTCTCTAGCTCACTGATAATGTTCTTATAGTTTTTATCATCCCGGTTTTGCGATATCTTCCACGCTCCCTCAATGGCAGTAATATCCTCATTTCGATATATTTTCAGAGCATGCAAGATTAGGTTTGTTAAACAGTTGTCAAAGAAATATTTCAATAAATTTCTTTTGAAGTTGCTTTATTAAAGCAAGTATTAAATTCTTAAAAATTTTTATTGTGGGAAAACTCCCCCTGGACTTACAGAAAACCTGAAAATATTTTAATGTTAAAAAATGAGAGAATATGCAAGAATAAAGTAACAAAGGTGCCCGTATCAGATTTTCAACTATTGGAAAATATAAATATTAATTTTATTTTGAGCTGAATATACTTATGAAAGGAGTTCAGGCTATCACTTATTCCTTGAATTTCATCAATATGAATTCACAAACTACACGGCTTTATTTCCGGATTAAAATGGCAGTATTATTTTAATATAAAAGGAACGTGCCATGAAAATTGTTGAAGCCGAACTTAATAGGTTGGATGAATTGTCCGTCATGTTTGATGCCTATCGGATTTTTTACCATCGATCATCAGACATAGAAGGTGTCCGAAATTTTTTACATGACCGGATTATTAACAGACAATCTGTAATTTTTCTCGCAATAGAAGAACATCAAAGTGCCGTTGCATTTGCCCAACTTTATCCGTTGTTCTCCTCTATCAATATGAAACCGGTCTGGTTGTTAAACGATCTTTTCGTCAGGCCGCAGTTTCGGAACAAGGGTATTTCAAAACTGCTGTTGGAAAAATGTAAAATATTGGCTGCAGAATCTATGGCACATGGAGTGCTTCTTGAAACGGAAAAAACAAATATGGTTGGAAACCATTTGTATCCGTCTGCTGGATTTAAGTTATATGACCAAACTAATTTCTACTTCTATGAAAATCCAAACTATTAATACCATATGGCACATTACAACATTTTTCGTTCCGGTAAGTATCGCTTTATTTCTGAAGATGAATACCGTGAAAAGCGAGTACTGCAGCGCTTTTTTAATTCAAAAGTGTTAAACCAGTTCCGGGAGCAGGGCGGGGGCAGAGGGAAAGTGTTGCCGGTTGAATTTTTCTTCTATACGGATGATGAGGATAAAGCTATAAATCTGGCGATAGAAATTTCAAAATTACATTATGAAATCTCGGGTATTGATCGGGATCGGAGTGATAATAAATGGCAGGTAAAAGGGCGTGCTCCGATTATGAAGATGGAAAACAAGACACTTACAAAATGGTCTAAGCAAATGGTAGATCTGGGATATGAAAATGATTGTGATTTTGATGGCTGGAATATCCTTCTTTAGAGCAAGATTTACCATAAAATATTCTCTGCACAGGAATAGCTCTTCCGGCTTTTATTACTTTTAGCACGATCAATATTTTTTATGTCCGGAACAAAAGTGTTGTCAACCAACATTCTTAACCTTGCAGTAATCATTGCTGCACTCGGTTATTTTGTTGATATATATGATCTTCTATTGTTTGGAATAGTGCGGGTGCCAAGCTTACAATCATTAGGTTATAGTGGAGATGAGTTACTAAATAAAGGCGCATACTTACTCAACTGGCAAATGAGCGGAATGCTGATTGGAGGTATTATTTGGGGAATTATAGGAGATAAACGCGGAAGATTGTCAGTATTATTTGGCTCTATATTTTTATATTCTTTAGCAAATATTCTGAATGGTACTGTGCAATCGCTTGAAATGTATGCGGTCTATCGTTTTATTGCAGGTGTTGGCCTGGCCGGAGAATTAGGTGCCGGAATTACACTGGTCTCTGAGGTAATGACCAAAGAACGTCGTGGTTATGGTACTACTTTAGTTGCAGCTTTTGGAATTTTTGGCGCTGTTGCCGGAGGCATCGTAGCAAAGGAATTTGACTGGAGAACAGCTTATTATGTCGGTGGTGCCTTGGGTATCGGATTGCTGATCCTCCGTGTAGGAGCTTATGAATCCGGAATGTTTCACCAGGTAAAAAAAGAGGCAGTACCGCGTGGAAATTTTTTGAGCTTATTTAGTAACCGGAAACGCTTTGCTAAATATGGTAAAGGCATTTTAATCGGTATTCCCATATGGTATGTAATTGGTATTTTAATCACTTTCGGACCCGAATATGCACAAAAGCTTAACATCGGAGTCAATTCTTCTACCGGGAAAACCATCATTACGGGAGGAAATACAATAATGTACCATTATGCTGGAGCTTCTATCGGAGCATTGTTTTGCGGATTGCTGAGCCAGTATTTGAAAAGAAGAAGATCTGCATTGTTTTATTTCCTTTTGGCTGATGCAATATGTGTTTTTATCTATGTCTCATTGAAAGGCTCTTCAGTACCATTTTTTTATTTCTTTGTTTTTTTATTTGGCATTGCAAATGGGTATTGGTCAGTATTTATGACGGTTGCCTCTGAACAATTTGGAACCAACATCAGGGCCACAGTTACTACAACTACCCCTAATTTCGTGAGAGGCTGTGTAGTACCAATGACTTCACTTTTTTTATTTCTGAAAACACAATCCGGCAATATAATAACCGCATCGCTTTCGGTGGGTATCATTGTTTTAGTAGTATCCTTTTGGGCTTTATGGAGAACAGATGAAACTTTTGGTAAGGATCTTGACTACCTTGAAACTATGTAGAATTTATTTGCGAAGAAGCCAGTTCTCAGGATCGAGTAGTGTAGTACCCTTCCAGATTTCAAGATGTACCGTTGTAATTCCATTTTCATTATTATAAACCGTTCCTATGGATTGTTTGGTTGAAATTTCTTCTCCGGTTTTTACATTCACAGATGCTAAATTGCTGTAGACTGTAAAATATTCCCCATGCTTTATCAATATTGCTTTATGATATCCTGGGTTTGACAATATGCTTACCACTTTGCCTTTGAATAAAGCACGTACTGAAGCGCCAGTACCTGTTTTAATATCTACACCATTATTTTTCATTTTTACATTTTCAAGTAAAGGATGCGGATGCTCTCCAAATGATTCAATAATCTCCCCTTTTTCCACAGGCCAGGGCAGCTTGCCCTGATTGTTTTCAAAGCTTGCAGAAAGCGCAGCAGCTTCAGGAGTTAAGGCAAGAGAGGATGAAGAGCTATTGGTTTTACCTGCTGACGCAGCAATTTTTTTTTGTTCTTCAATCTCTTTACGGATAAGGTCAGCGATCTGTTTTTTTAATTGCGACTGCTCCTGCTTTTTTTTACTAAGATCAGCCTTAATTTTTTTTTCCTGCCCGGAAAGGGTTTTAACCATCTTATCTTTTTCCGATTTTTCTGCTGCTAATTGATCTTTCTGCTGTGTTTGCTGCATTACCATTTGCAACTTATCTTTTTTTGCAGTTTTTAAAACTCCCATCTGTTTTTTTAAGCTTTCTTCAGTTGCTAGTATAAGATCTGCCTGCATATGCCGGTACGCAGTATAACGCTTGAGATATTTAAGGCGAATAAAAGCTTCATTAAAATTATCAGCAGAAAAAAGAAAAATCAATTTGTCGTATGAGCTCCGGTGTTTGTAAGCATAGTAAATCATGTTTGCATAATTTTTCTTCAGGGTATCTAAATTCCGGTCAAGCATGCGAATCGTTCTCGACTTCTCATTAATCTGTTTATCAAATTGATTAATCTGAACCGTATACTCATGGATCAACTTCTGGCGTACCTCAATTTTTTTTTGAAGAAGTGTAAGCTGTGTCAGGTTTACTGATTTTGATTTTTTAGTCTGGTTTAACTGTTTCTGCAAATCATTAATCTGGTTTACAATCTGATCACGCTTTTTTTCAAGGTCTTCTTTATTCTGACCGTTTTGGGCATACGAGGAAGGAGCGAGCAGTATTAAAAAAAATGAAAAACTCAGTATGATTTTTAAATAGAAACAGAAAGATTTTACAGGCACTAAAGGCCGGGATGCAGGTTCTTTAACATTCAGCACAAAAAGAAAACACATATCTATTTTAGAAAATTGTTGAAGTCTCTTTAATCTTTAACTCAATTAAAGGGCATGTTTTGAGGATCATTGATCTTTACTTTGCTAAAAGTAAGAATGATTACTGCCGGGTGTGGTTTAAGTAATTCAATTTTTCTCCACATGGCTATGGAGGGAGAATAACTTGTATCGAACTGACCATTTGTTAAAACCACTAAACCGGATGATGGTTCCAGTATCGTTTGCGTAAGGTATTGAAACTGACGATTGAGCAATATTAAATTTTGTAAAGAATCCTGTGTCCATTCGAGCTGTAGTGTAGAATCTCCTAATTCAGGAATGAATTGTTTATCCGTTAGAAAAAGCGGGTTTCCTTCAATTAAGTCCTGCAATGTTTTTAAATCAATATGCTGCGAAGTATATTTTTTAAAAAAGTCAAACCCTTCACTATAGTGTTTTTGATGTATTCGGTCTATTCCACGAATGGAGTCTGAAGTAATTAAAATGCGGGCTACTTCAATGCCTAATCCGGGAGATACAGAAATCCATATCGCACTGTCCTGTCGAATGCGAATGGTAGCTGTGAGCTCAGTTTGATCTCCGCTGTCTTTAATTAAGATTTTAACTCTTGCAGCATACCAATCAAAATGCTGCAGATGCAAGTTCATGCTATCCTGCAATGCATTTACTTTTTTTGATGCAGCCGGGGGAATACTGATTTTTGAAATTACAGATGGGGTTTTACAGGAAGCGCAAAGCAATAATAAAAGCGCTATGCCTGGGAAACTTATATGATACCGGCATTTTTTAAACATTCAAATACTTTCCTGAAATCCTTTTACACTCAGTCAGTTACATTTTTATTTATTCAAATAATTTTTGCTCGGCAATTTTTTTATCAATGGTATCACTATCCACATGTTTGTCTTTTGCTTTTAGCCAATATTGAACAGCTCCATTTGTTTCACCCAGCTTATACAATACATTTCCATAGTGTTCCAGAATGGTTCCATCCTGGTCACCACCATTTTTCAGTGCTTTATCAAGCCATGTTTTTGCTTCCTGAAAGTCACCGGTCTTATACAATACCCACCCATAAGTATCTTCATAAGCGGGACTGTCCGGAACAAGCATATTTGCTTTCTCTGCCATGCTTTTTGCAATGGTCAGCTTTTCATCCCTTACAGAAAGGAAATAACTATAATTATTAAGTACATAAGCATTTTCAGGATCAAATACTAAAGCTAAGTCATAACTGCTATCAGACGCCTGGTTATTTTTGAGATAATAATAGGCATCCCCTATAACTGAATAAAATCCTGCAATTTGCTTCTTATCATCAGAGCCTATCTGAATGGCTTTTCCTATTGCAGTTATGGTTTCATTATACTTCTTCAATTGCATATTGGCATATCCGTTAAAGTAAAATGCCAAAATCTGGTCAGGAAACAATTCTATTGCGCGGTTGCTGATTACCAGCAGTGAGTCATAGTTATTAATTCGGTCATTCAAATACATGATCTGTTGCCACACAGCAAATTTGCTGTTGTCAATTGCAACTGATTTTTTGTATTCAGTGATTGCATCCCCGAACTGATCCAGCTGGTTTAATATGTCACCATATATGGCATGAGCTTTAGCATCATTGAGATGAGCATTTACCAGTTCCTTGCCCAGCTCTAATGCCTCCTGCTTTTTCTTCCCGTCTTTTTGAAGATAAGGAATATAAGAAAGCAAGGCCGGGATTTTTACATCGATATCCAAATCCGGGCTTGCAAAGGCTTTTTTTAAGGATTCAAAAGATTTTTCATCTTCACCTTTTCTTGAATAATAAGTTGCCAGTACGAGGTTTGAACGGGGATCATCCGGGTCTATTTTTATCATTTCCTGAAGCACCTGGTAGGCTTTATCATCCATTTTATTCGCTAAATAAAAATCAACAAGACGCGAATAGTTTCTCAGGTCATCCGGATTGTTATTTATTAATTTCTGAAGTTCTGCAGCGGCCTTATCTGCCTTATTTAATTTGAGCCATAATTTTACTTTTTCATTTATAACATCTTCATTTACCCCAAATTTTTCTTCAATCTGATTGAAAATTTTTATCGATTCTTCCGTCTGGTTATTCTGGTCAAGGAAGAAAGCTTTATTATACCATGCCATGGAATTGTCGGGATCTAACTGCAACATTTGATCGTATATCCTGATCGCTTCTTTATAGTTGCCGGTTCCGCCAAGTAGTGTACTATAAAGGTCCAGGTACCATTCATTTTGCGGATTCAGCTTGCCGGCCTGAGCAGCAAACGCAAGCGCATCCCCATACTGCTTCTGATCATAAAAAATTTTTGCAGCATTATAAAATGCCGCTGCATTATTCGGATCAATTTTTATACATTCTTTAAAAAGATTTAATGCCTGTTGGTTTTCTCCCAGCATTTTCATTTTCATTGCCTCAATAAATTTCTCCTGAGATGCAAGTGTTGCCGGATCAATCTCTTTCGGAGTGCGTGAAGCAATACTTGGATTTATTTTATTCTGACTAAGCGAGCCATGCTGTGATGAATCAGCTGAAGCCGGCTTTAAGGCTGAACAGGACGAAAATGCGACCCACACTGAAACCAATAATCCATAATAAAAAAACAATTTCCTTTTCATCATAATTCTTTATACAAGATGTCAGCCTGTTTATTGAAACTTAAAAATTAGAAGAATAATCTCCAATGCTTAATTCATCCATATGTCCAGTCATGATAACGTGATTTCCTATCATAGAGTTTTGTATTAAACGATTTTTTATCCTGGAATGTGTCTGAACAATAGAATTTTTCAAAATGCAATTTTCAATAATAGATTTTTCACCTATAGAAACATGAGGGCCTACTATGGAATTTTTTATTGAGGCACCTAAACCTATAAAAGCAGGAGGGATAATTGTGGAATTCTCGATGATGGCACTTTGATCTATTAAATGATCATTTCGAAGATAATCCAGTACCTGGCGGTTAGTAGCAACTGTAGCATCCTTATTCCCACAATCGAGCCACTGCTTTACCTCGCCTGGGTAGAGCCGTAAACCTTTATTTTTCATGTGTTCCATCGCTGTTGTTAATTGAAATTCACCCTTTTCCCGAATATCATGATCAATTAAATACTGCAATTCGTGTTTCAGATTTGCCCCATCCTTGAAATAATAGATACCGATTATTGCGAGGTCTGAGATTATTTCGGGAGATTTTTCAATAAATTCTATAATATAGCCTTCCTGTCCAATTTTCACGACTCCAAACTGCTGAGGATTCTCAACTTTATGAACCCAAATTACACCATCTGCCTCCTTATTAATTTTAAAGTCGGTATAAAAAAGTGTATCAGCAAAGGCGATAATTACATGTTCTTTTAGATACTCTTCTGCGCAAAGAATTGCATGAGCGGTGCCGAGTGGGTCAGCTTGTAAGTGAATGGATCCCGTGGCGCCAAGATTTTGTGCAATTTTCAATAAATTTTTTTCTACCTCTTTTCCAAAATCACCAACAATAAAGGCAATATGGTCTATTTTATCTTCGCACATTTCTGCGATATATTCTACTAATCGCTGAACTATAGGTTTTCCCGCAATAGGTATTAACGGTTTTGGTGTTGTTAATGTATGAGGGCGCATACGCTTGCCCAGGCCCGCCATTGGAACAATAATTCTCATTCTTTTCGCTGCTTTGTTAATACTGCAATTATTTTTTATACATTAAAAGCTTTAAAATGGTGAGTGACGGAAATGCATCAATTATTCTGTAGGATTGCGCCGTCATTTTAACCCGGTATGTCCGAATCCACCTGCGCCGCGATCGGTAGTTTCCAGTTGCTCTACTAAATTCCATTCAATCCTTTCATATTTTGTAATGATCATTTGAGCTATCCGCTCTCCGTTTTCTATTACCTGCAATTCATTTGAAAGGTTGATCATGATAATCTTAATTTCTCCCCTGTAATCTGAATCTATTGTACCGGGTGTATTAAGCAACGATATCCCCTTTTTTAAGGCCAGCCCGCTGCGGGGTCGGATTTGTGCTTCGAACCCATCCGGTAATTCCACGGAAAATCCCGTTGGAATTAACTTTCTTTCCAATGGCTGTAAAACTACCTGCTCCTCAAGATGGGCTCTCAAATCCAATCCTGCCGATCCACTGGTTTCATATGCAGGCAATGGATTTTGGGAGCGGTTAATTACCTTTATTTTCATAGGTCGGGATAATCAGATTGATGATAAGAATAACAAGTTAAGTAATACCATATTCCTACTATATAACTATTAAATTAATCAGCAATCAAACTTTCACGTAATTAACAAAAGATAATAGTCAAAAAATCCTCATCCTATAGCTTTAAATATTTTGATCTGACCAGTTTCAAAAATATAAACAATAAATAAAAATGCAGCCAGAAATAAAGTTCCAACCAGGTAATTCAGATAATGGATAGATGCATTACTTAAGCTTATAATCTGGTTTCCGGATATAAAAAGAATTACCGAAATGATTAAATAAGTAAAAAATCTTTTCACATCGTACGGAACAGGGTAGTATCGTTGTCCAAGCAAAAATGATACTATCATCATGGATCCATAACAAATGAATGTTACCCACGAGGAGCCATAGTAGCCATATGTTGGTATCCAGAGCCAGTTAAGTAAAAATGTAATGATCACTCCACCAAAGGCAATCAGGGACCCTGCAAAGTTTTTATTAGTGAGCTTATACCAGATTGTAAGGTTATAATAGACACCAAGAAAAAAGTTGGCCATCAGTAAAACAGGTACTACACGAACGCCTTCATAATATTCCTTCCCCATAAAAATTTCCTTAAAAAAATCCATAAACAAGGTAACGAGTAAAAAGATAAAGCAGCAGAAAATCACAAAGAAATTCATGGTGCGGGCATAAGTGAGCTGTGGATTCTGTTTCTTTGATTCGCCAAAAAAGAAAGGCTCCGCTGCCATGCGATATGCCTGCACAAAAAGGGTCATTAGCAGGCTCATCTTATAACAGGCTCCGAATACACCCAGTGCATGAAGAGCTTCATCATATGTTCCATTCCACCTTCGTGTGAGAAGGATTCTGCTCAATAATTCATTTCCCATTCCTGCGAGTCCCACTATAATAAGGGGCCAGGCGTATCTAAGCATTTCCTTCCACAAGCCGATGCTGATTTTCCAATGTCTGATAAAAAAATATCGTGACATTGCTACTATGGTAGCAATGCTGGCTATAAGGCTTGAAATAAAAATATACTTTACCCCAAGCGCGGGATTGTAAATGACGTGGATAAAGCCACAAATTGAAGAAAAAGACGGATACTCTAATATGCACGGGCATACAATAAGAAATAAAATATTGAAAAAAACATTGAAGCTGATGTTAACCACCTTGAAGGTTGCAAAACGGATGGGCCGGTTTTCTTGCCTCAGATGCGCAAAAGGAATGGTGACAATTGCATCAAGACCGAGTATCAGGGCAAGTATGGTTACATATTCAGTATGACCATAAAACTGCATTGCGGAAGCAATTGGAACCCTGAAAACTATAAGTGTAGCAGAAAACAGCAGTGAGGTAAATAATATGGATGCTATGCCGGTATCGTACACCGGCTTTTTATCTTCCCGGAGTGTAGCATAGCGAAAAAACGCAGTTTCCATACCATAGGTAAAAAGGATATTTAGAAAACCTGCATAAGCATAAAACTGCGTTACTACTCCGAATGCTTCCGGATGGAAAACACGGGTTTGTATAGGTACTAAGGCATAATTAAGAAAGCGTGCAAGAATACTGCTGACACCGTAAATCGCCGTTTGTTGAGCAAGCTTCTTAACAAGAGAATTCAACAGTAGGTTTTTTCGGGCGCGAAGATAGGTGTATTGTTTTAAGAAGAACCATGGCAGACCCTGATGCCGGCGAAATAATAAAAACGATCAAGTTTAACGCAGCCTGTTCATAGATCTTATGAGGGCTTCGTCCTTCAAAATTCCTATTCGTGCAAGAATATTTAAAATCATTCCGATTAAAGGTAAATAAGCACCTGTTTTAAATTCAGCAATATTAAAATTTTGGAAAATATGACTTTCAGTTTGGATAATTATAAGTGCCCAAATGAGGTAAATAATAAAGAGGAGAATATTTCCTGTGCAGAATTGCAGTTGCCTTTTTCTGTTTTTGAAAAGAAAAATAGCAACCAGATGTGAAAAAACTAAGATCGCCGCCACTGGCATTAAAAATATATGGGTGCCTGCACCTACTGTATTAAGCCCTTCCGCGCTGTATCCTCGTGTAGTTTGCCAGACAGGGAAAAAAAGTAAGAGAACTATACAACCTAAGGAAAGCAGCAGGTACACAGTTTGAAGACGCTGTAGCATATTGGGGCGAATATTTTAACAATCCGGGCAGAGTTGGCAAATGTATCTGCCTTACTAATAGTAATTTTGCGGGCTGCAAGTTAAATAAGATTGAATGAATACCGTATATGTTATTGATGCTATTCGGACCCCTATAGGAAAATACGGAGGCGCTTTAAGTTCTGTTCGTCCTGACGATCTTGCTGCTACCGTTATTAAATCTATTATAGAACGGAATCCTAATATAGATACAGACCTTATCGAAGATGTAATATTGGGCGATGCCAACCAGGCTGGTGAAGACAACCGTAATGTAGCAAGGATGGCGCTTCTCCTGGCTGGATTACCTGTACATATTGCTGGTTCCACAGTAAACAGGTTGTGCGCTTCCGGACTTGATGCAATAATAAATGCAAGCCGGGCTATTCGCTGTGGTGATGGAGATGTGTATTTAGCAGGAGGTGTTGAAAGTATGAGCCGCGCTCCTTTTGTAATGGCGAAATCAGAAACTCCTTTTGATAGAAAGCCCGAGGTTTTTGACACCACCATTGGCTGGCGCTTTATAAATAAAAATCTGGCCGACAAATATTACCCTTTTTCCATGGGTCAAACAGCTGAAAATATTGCTAAGAAATGGAAAATTAAAAGGGAGGAACAGGATGAATTTGCTTTCCATTCATCATCAAAATATGAAAAGGCTTTTGAGAAGGAAAAATTTAAAGAAGAAATAGTTCCTGTTTATGTCAGAATAAATAAAGAGGAGGAAATTTTTGTTATAAAAGATGAGCAACCACGTCTTCCATCCCTGGAAAAGCTTGCAGCTTTAAAACCCGCCTTTATGGAAAATGGAACTGTTACGGCGGGTAATTCTTCCGGCATAAATGATGGAGCTGCCATGCTGCTGCTCGCTTCTGAAAATGCAGTAAAAAGATTTAATTTGATGCCTATGGCCCGAATAGTGGGCAGTGCAGTAGCCGGAGTGGAGCCCGAATTTATGGGCATTGGGCCTGTTCCTGCCACACAAAAAGCGTTGAAACGGGCGAATGTTGATTTGGAGGATATTGACCTTGTTGAGCTAAATGAAGCTTTTGCCTCTCAATCTATTGCATGCATCCGGGAGTTGGATTTAAATCCAAAGAAGGTTAACGTGAATGGAGGTGCCATAGCAATTGGCCATCCATTAGGCTGCAGCGGTGCAAGAATTTCCACCACTTTGCTTCATGAAATGAAGCGTAATAAAGCTAAATATGGATTGGCGACCATGTGTGTAGGTGTTGGGCAGGGTGCATCTGTTATTTATGAAGGCATTGATCTATAGTAAGATATATGATTGGTAAAAAAAATAAACTTCGGGGTCAGGGTGAGACAATTCTAACGGATCCCTTTAAGTTGTTACCTCGTAAAGAAAAAAATAGCTCCCGGTGATCCGCAGAGTTGTTATAGAACTCTGTTATAATGGTAGCAGGTACCAGGGCTGGCAAATTCAAAAGAATACAGATAATACCATACAGCGTGAGGTTAATGAAAAGCTTTCTATATTATTCAGGGAAAAGATAATGGTATTGGCATCCGGGCGCACTGATTCCGGAGTGCATGCCAGACAAAATTTTGTTCATTTTGATACAGACAAGGAAATTTTACCTGATTTTTTAAGAAGAATGAATTTTTTGTTGTCACGTGATATTTCGTTGAAAAATGTTTTTATTGCTAATGAAAATTTTAATGCCCGATTTGATGCCAAAGCCCGCAGCTACCAATATTTAATTTCTTATGAAAAAAACCCTTTCATTTCAGAATTCAGCTGCTATTATCCCTATCCGGAATTATCCGTGACCACGTTGAACGAGGCAGCAAAACTCTTTCAATCCCATACCGACTTTGCCGCTTTTAGTAAAAGAAGGACGCAAGTAAAAACCTCTCTGTGTAAAATCAGTTTTGCATGCTGGCATTTTGACGCAAAAGAAAATCTTTTGACATTCAACATTACGGCCAACCGGTTTCTGCGCGGTATGGTTCGTGGTATTGTTGCAACATCTATTCGTTATGCAAGGCAAAAAATAACACTGGAAGATTTGAATACTATCCTTAAAAGCGGACAGCCACACAAAACTGACTTTTCGGCTCCTGCACAGGGATTAACATTAATGAGCGTAGAATATAAAAAGGACCAATTGCAAAAATTAAAATTTTAGTCCGGAACTATGCCTTTTAGAAATTGATTTAATTTTAATTCCAAAATATAAATTCTGAAAAAGTTTATTAATAAGGTAATTGATATAACGCTGCTTCGCAGGATTCTGCGGCTTGCATCTCCTTATAAAAAACAGTTCTACGTGGCCGTTACTATTGCGGTACTTATGGCTTCCCTTTCTCCGTTAAACCCTTATCTGATCCAGATTACCATAGATAAATATATTATCAATGGTAATTGGAACAAGCTTCTGATGATGACAGGTATTTTATTTGGCATTCTTACTATACAGGCAATTCTTACCTATAATTTCACTTTTACTACCAATTGGTTGGGACAATCCATTGTTCGGGATCTCAGATCAAAAGTTTACGACCATTTACTACATCTGAACCTTGGTTTTTTTGACCGTACACCTTTAGGTACCGCTACCACTCGCACTATTAATGATGTAGAGGCAATCAACGACATATTTGCTGAAGGAGTAATAACCATTTTAAGTGATTTATTAACCATCGTCGCCGTGTTGGGAATGATGTTTTATTTATCATGGCAGCTCACCTTTGTTTGTCTTTCCGTATTGCCGATCCTTTTCGTGGCAGCATATATTTTCAAAGAAGGTATTCGAAAGTCTTTTACTGAAGTAAGGAATCAGGTGGCGCGGCTGAATGGGTTTTTACAGGAGCATATATCAGGAATGAGCGTGGTGCAAATATTTAATGCTGAAAGCCGCGAAATAAAAAAGTTTGAGCTTATCAATCGCGATCACCGCGATGCAAATATCCGGTCTATCTGGTATTATTCTATATTTTTTCCGGTAGTGGAAATAATCTCATCTATGGCCCTTGGCTTACTGGTTTGGTACGGTGCATACGAGGTGCTTAAAGATAAGACTACAGTAGGCGTAATGATTTCTTTTATCTTGTATATCAATTTACTTTTTCGCCCTATTCGAATGCTTGCAGATAAGTTCAATACGTTGCAAATGGGTATGGTTGCCAGTGAGCGGGTATTCAAGCTTCTTGATCACCGCGATAAAATGGTTAATACAGGTGCAAAAATAGCAGAGCACATTCACGGTGACCTTGAATTCGACAAAGTTTGGTTTGCTTATACCGAGGAAAATTTTGTTTTAAAAAATGTATCGTTTGATATGGAAGCGGGCCAGACACTTGCGATAGTGGGAGCAACCGGGGCAGGAAAAACTTCTATTATCAGCATATTAAACCGTCTTTATGAAATTCAGAAAGGAGCTATTTTTTTGGATGGAGTGAATCTGAAGGAATATGATTTGCTATCACTTCGCAGCAAAATAGCGGTAGTCCTGCAGGATGTATTTCTTTTCTCTGGTTCGGTAATGGATAATATTACTCTTAGAAATCCCGGCATTTCGGAAGAACAGGTGCGACATGCTGCAAGGCTCTGCGGCATAGATCAGTGGATAGAAAGGCTTCCTGATAAATATCATTTCAACGTGATGGAGCGCGGCGCAACGCTTTCCATTGGACAGAGACAATTAATTTCTTTTGTCCGTGCCCTGGTGTTTAATCCTAAGATTCTTATTCTGGATGAAGCCACTTCTTCCATAGATACGGAATCTGAACTGTTAATTCAAAATGCAATTGAGAAACTGATTGAAGGAAGAACGTCTATTATCATAGCTCATCGCCTCTCCACCATTCAGCATGCAGACAAGATACTGGTATTGGATAAAGGTGAAGTAAAAGAGATGGGAACCCATGAAGAACTGCTTGCCCGCGACGGACATTATAAAAATTTATATGAGCTCCAGTTTAAGAAAAAGGAAGTTACGGTGTAGCTGGCTCTCCCGTCTCATTCCAGATTTTTTGACCTGCAGCTTCATTTAAGGTAACCTATAGTGCAGAAAAGAAACTACGGATGAATCGACAGGTCCTATCAAAATTATCAACTGATACATTATTAATCATAGATCTTCTCATCCGTTTTTAATTCATGGATAATAGATAAATAATTGATGTATCGCGATTCAGCAATCTCACCCTGACTAACTGCGTCCTTTACCGCACAATCCGGCTCATCTATATGCAGGCAATTGTGAAACCGGCAACTATGAAGCTGCTTTTCCATCTCAGGAAAATAGTGTGAGACTTCTGCTTCTTCAATATCCAGAATTCCAAATTCTTTAATACCAGGAGTGTCTATAATGAATCCGCCGAATGGTAATTCCAGCATTTCCGCAAAGGTGGTAGTATGTTTGCCTTTATCATTATAGCGAGCCAGTCCGTCAATTTTTAAATTTAGCCGGGGATCAATTTTATTGATAAGTGTTGATTTGCCCACTCCGGAATGACCGGCGACCAAAGTGATTTTACTTTGTAAAATTTCTCTTACCGCACTGATGTTTTCCTCTTTTTCAGCGGAAACATGGATCACTTTATAGCCTGCAGATTCATATATTTTTTGCCATTCATGCAACACACTAAATTCTTCTTCACTATATAAATCTGTTTTATTGAAAACAATAACAGCAGGCACATGATATGCTGTGGCGGTAACTAAAAACCGGTCAATAAAACCTGTGGATGTCCTTGGAAGAATGATAGTAGCAATAAGCATTGCCTGATCAAGGTTTGCAGCCAGTATATGCTCTGCTGTTCTGTTGCGCGATGACTGACGGATAATATAATTTGTACGCGGCAGCACTTCGGTAATCTGTGAATCTTCCTCTCCCGATTCTATCATAACCAGGTCTCCGATATTAACCGGATTTGTAGTGCGCCTGTCTATCAGGCGTAATTTACCCTTCGTGCGTGCTGAAACTACCGTTCCGTCATCCAGCCGTACATGGTACCAGCTTCCCGTCGATTTAATAACGCGGCCCCGCATATTATGGTTTTGTCATTTGTATCATTTGGAGTACTGTCACTATAAGTTTAAACGGAAACTGCAGCGTGCACAGCATTTGAAAGCTTACCAATCAATGCAAAGTCTTTCTCGATTGCATTTCCCGCCACGATTATATCGGCTCCTGCCTGGCAAAGGTCGTAAGCTTTTTCAGCAGATCTGATTCCTCCTCCTGCAATCAGAGGTACGGATGTGGCTGTGCTTACTTTGCTCACCATAGACGTGCTAACAGAATTTAATGCGCCGCTTCCTGTATCAAGGTACAATATTTTCAATCCTAAATATTCACCTGCAAGTGCGGTGCATACTGCAATTTCATCCTTATCCCAGGGGATGGGTATGGTATTACTAATATATGAAACAGTGGTTGGTGCACCACCATCCACAAGCATATAACCTGTTGGAATAATTTCAAGCGAACTTGCTCTTAGAAGAGGTGCTGCAATAACATGCTGGCCTATCAGCAATTCCGGATTTCTCCCGGAAATAAGGGAAAGGAACAGTATGGCATCGGCATCTTCCTGGACCTGCATAGCATGGGCAGGAAAAATAATTATGGGAATTTCACAGCAACTTTTTAAAATGTATACGCATTCATTAAACGTATTATTAATCACCAGGCTTCCACCTAAAAATAAAAAATCGACAGCAGCCTTTTGTGCAGCATCTGCTATTCGCACTAAAGATTCAGCCGATACACGGTCAGGATCAATGAGCATTGCAAATTTCTTCTGCCTGTTATTTTTAGCTGAAAGAAAAGATTGGTATACCGGTTGTTTCATTTAACAATCAGGGTTAGAACCTACATTCAGTGAAGCCTACAAATATCTGTTCCGGATAATTGGTAGATCAATTTTAAAGAATAAAATTTAATTGTTCACAGTTAGCAGGATAAAGAATACAAAGCTGTCTAAACTTTTACTTCTGAATCCTGAGGTGCAAGTTTATTTTTTAAGAATTGGCCGGTAAATGATTCTGTTACCTTAGCCAATCCTTCGGGTGTGCCTTCATATAAAACATAACCTCCACCGTTACCACCCTCAGGACCAAGATCAATTACATGGTCGGCACATTTTATTACTTCCATGTTATGCTCAATAATTATGACTGTGTGATTATTTTTAATAAGCATTTCAAATGCCCCCAATAGTTTACCAATATCATGAAAATGCAAGCCTGTGGTAGGTTCATCAAAGATGAATAAAACCGGGTTATTGGAATTTCCCTTGCCAAGAAAGGAAGCGAGTTTCACGCGTTGCGCTTCACCACCACTCAGTGTACTTGACGACTGCCCAAGTTTAACGTAACCCAGGCCTACGTCCTGTAAAGGCTTAATGAGGTCGACAATTTTATTTTCATCCCAGAAAAATTCTATTGCTTCATCTACACTCAATTCCAGCACATCAGCAATATTTTTCTCTTTATAGGCGATATCCAAAACTTCCTGTTTAAAACGTTTACCGCCGCAATCTTCACACACAAGATGTACATCAGCAAGAAATTGCATTTCAACAATTATTTCTCCTTCCCCCTTGCATGTTTCGCACCTGCCCCCCTCTACATTAAATGAAAAATGCTTCGACTTAAATCCTTTCATTTTTGATGCATGCTGAGCGGCAAAAAAATCGCGGATAGCATCGTAAGCTTTTATATAGGTTACAGGATTTGATCGGGAAGATTTTCCCAAAGGGTTCTGATCTACCATTTCTATTTGCGAGATCATTTTATAATCACCCCGTATCTCCTTATGCAAGCCGGCTTTTTCTCCATAGCCATTCATTAATTTTTGAAGAGCGGGGTAAAGGATCTTACGAACAAGGGTTGTTTTTCCCGAACCGCTTACTCCGGTAACAACAGTTATGGCATTTAATGGAAAAGTAGCATTCACGTTTTTAAGGTTGTGCTCACTTGCCCCTATTATCTGCAGAAAAGACAGCCACTTGCTTCGTTGCCTGGGAACGGGTATGAAAAGGTCACCCGTCAGATATTTTGCTGTCAGGCTTTTTTCATCGGTTAAAATATCTCTGAAGCTACCATTAAAGGTGATTTCACCTCCGAAAAGACCAGCCAGTGGGCCCATATCAATAATATGGTCGCTATGACGCATAATTGCTTCTTCGTGCTCCACAACAATCACCGTATTACCAAGGTCACGGAGCTTGTGCAAAACTTTTACAAGCCGCTCCGTATCGCGAGGATGTAAACCTACGCTGGGTTCATCAAGCAAATAAAGGGATGAGGTAAGGTTACTTCCCAGCATTCTTGTAAGGTGTATACGCTGGGTTTCGCCCCCTGAAAGTGTAGATGACAAACGATTCAGAGTTAAATAACTAAGTCCCACATCCATCATAAGCTGCAGTCGGTTGCTAATTTCAATTAAAATGCGCCTGCTTATTTCTTGTTCTTTTGAGGAAAGCTTTAATGACTTAAAAAACTCATAGACTTCATTGATGGGCATTAAAACCAGATCAATAATGGATATACCATTCAGCTTTACATATAAAGAATCTTTTCGCAGCCGGGTGCCTTTGCAGTCAGGACAGGTGGTTTTTCCCCTGTATCTTGAGAGCATTACCCTGTATTGAATTTTATAAGATTGGGATTCTACCCATTTAAAAAATTCGCTGATTCCATGAATGGTTTCACTTCCCTGCCATAATAATTTTTTGTGCAGTTCAGATAAATCTTTATAAGGGCGATGAATGGGAAAATCATTTTTTCTCGAATAGCGGATAAGCTCCTCGTTCCATTCCTTCATCTTTTCTCCTTTCCAGCATGCGACGGCTCCTTCATATACAGAAAGGTTTTTATCGGGTATCACCAGATCTTCATCAATGCCGATAACCGCTCCGAACCCTTCACACATTTTACATGCACCGTATGGGTTATTGAAGTTAAAAAATTGAGGAGTAGGTTCTTCAAAGCACATCTCATCCATTTCAAAGCGGTTGGAAAAACTTTTTTCACCCGATTCTTTTGAATGAATGATGCAATCACCTTCACTTTCAAAAAATGCAATCTGAACAGAATCTGCCAGCCGGGTTTGAGTGTCGGAATCCGATTTATTCCAGGAGATACGATCAATCACCACTTTTATTTTCTTGTAGAAAGTCTCTGTACGATCGGAGTCGATTTCGGAAAGAAAATCTTCTACTTTTTTAATTTCGCCATCTATAAAAACCCGTGAAAATCCCTTCTGAAGAATAATATTTAGTTCCTCCTTAAAGCTGCGGTTATGTATTTTTTTTAGGGGAATTAATACTAAGAGTGTTATTTTGTCCTCTAATGTGTTAGCATAATTAACTACATCGCTAACATCATTTTTAATCACCACTTCTCCAGAAATAGGCGAGGTAGTTTTGCCAATTCTTGCAAACAAAATCCGGAGGTAATCATAGATTTCAGTCAAGGTTCCTACTGTAGAACGTGAAGTTCGGGTGCTGACTTTTTGCTCGATTGCTATAGCAGGGGAAATGCCTTTTATATAATCCACATCAGGCTTATTCATTCGCATTAAAAACTGGCGCGCATATGAAGATAAAGATTCAACATAACGTCTTTGACCTTCTGCATACAATGTATCAATGGTAAGAGATGATTTCCCGGATCCTGAAACTCCGGTTATCACTACTAATTTATTACGTGGAATCTCTACATCAATATTTTTTAGATTGTGGGTTCTTGCACCCTTGATAAAAATATTTCTGGAATTGTTAAGTTTTGTTTTTTCAGAATTTAATTTTGATATTTGATTTGTCATTTCAAGCAGGCAACCATTTATATCAGGAAATCATCTATTATTGCACTTAGTTTACACTTATAAAACATAATATAAAGCTATAAGTTGCAATTCTACTCCATTTAGTTAATTGTTGAAAATTTTTTCATCAGAATTCATTTTCTGCAGTTAGCATCATTCGTCATCAATACATTTACCTCACATAAATAGTTACTATAAGCCTCATATCTACACGCTTTAATAAATAAATCGCATGCTGGTAATAATAATGTACCGTGCATTTATCCATTCACCCAAAACGCAGTAGATATGCAAACCCAAATTCTTAATGATGAAGCCCTGGTGCTTCAATACATGAACGGTAATGAGCAGGCATTAGAGATATTAGTGCGGCGCCATAAGAGCAAAATTTTTACATCCATTTTTATGTTTGTGCGGGATCAATACCTCGCTGAAGATTTGTTCCAGGATACCTTTATTAAAGTGGTCAGGAAATTAAGAGCTTCTGAATACCAGGAAGAAGGTAAATTTCTTCCGTGGGTGATGCGTATCGCCCACAATCTATGTATCGACTATTACCGCAAGACTAAGAGAATGCCTCAGATCACAACGGCTGATGGCTTTGACATTTTTAACGTGCTCAAATTCTCTGACGGCAATCCTGAAAAATTGGTTATCAGGCAGCAAAGCCATAATAAGGTAAGGGAAATGATAGACCGTCTTCCCGGGGAACAAAAGGAAGTAGTGATATTAAGGCACTATTCTGATCTCAGCTTTAAAGAAATTGCAGATATCACCAATGTGAGCATTAACACTGCCCTGGGTCGCATGCGGTACGCTCTTATCAATTTGCGAAAAATGCAAAAAGAAAAGCAAATAGCACTATAGCCTTTTAAAAAAAACAAAGCGTCATACAATAAGAGGCAAATCGGACGTTACTGTATTGTCCGAACAATTAAACCCTTATTCATGACAAACACCTTTACATCTGATGATTTAATCCGTTTCATTTACCGTGAAACATCTCCTGAAGAGGACCATCTTATAAAACTCTGGATACAGGAAGATGCAGACGCAGCATTATCTTTTCAGCAGTTTGCTGAAGCTGCACAGCTTCTTGATGTGGATGATCTAAAGCCAAGTGAATCGTCCGTAAGCATCATTCTTAATTATAGTAAAACAACTGCCCGGCAAAGAACGCATGCATGATGATGCATCCTTGCTGTCTTACCATTAATGTCAATTCAATACCCCTTTATAAGGCAGGCGCTCGTGTATATTTGTGGGCATGACTTTAAAGGAGCGATACCATGGGGTACTTGAGTATTTCAGCAAGCATCAGCCCCTTGCTGAAACGGAACTGGAGTACCAATCACCGTATCAATTATTGGTGGCTGTAATCCTATCGGCTCAATGTACCGATAAGAGAGTTAACATTACCACACCTGCTTTTTTTTCAAGGTTTCCTGATGCGGCATCCCTTTCCAGAGCTCAGACAGAAGAAGTTTATCCTTTAATCAAGAGTATCAGCTATCCCAACAATAAAACAAAGCACCTTATAGCTATGGCTAAAATGCTGATGGATAATTTTAATGGAGAGATTCCATCAGACGTAGATGAGCTGCAGAAGCTTCCGGGTGTAGGAAGAAAAACGGCCAATGTAATTGCAAGCTGTATCTATAACCAGCCAAGAATGGCAGTAGATACACACGTCTTTCGGGTGTCAGCAAGATTGGGTTTAACGCGTAACGCCAGAAATCCTTTGCAGGCAGAAATGCAGTTGATCAGATATATTCCTGAAGACAAAATTTCATTGGCCCATCACTGGCTCATCCTGCATGGAAGATATATCTGCATAGCCAGAGTGCCTAAATGTGGCATATGCCCTATTAAGGATTGGTGCAGATATTATGAAAGAAATTTTAAAGCACCAGCGCTTGATAACTGATCTTACAAATTCCATCTTCGTTCGAACAATGCACAAATAACAAATTTCCGAAATAACCCTTCAAATAAAGGGAAATCGTATACTGTCCTTGATTCACCGCCAAAAGATTTTTGGCAGAAAGTAAGTGAAGATATGGTGAAGCTTTGGAAGATCATGAACAACATTGAACCGGAGAATAAAACGGAAGATTTTCTCACATCTGGCATATTATCCCTCCTCCGATAATTACTATACCAAGGTATGCTTCACCATAGTCAAGTTTTTATTCTTAAACGAAATAAATATGCCTAATAAACTACGTGAATATCGCAAACGCCAAGGATTGAGACAGCTTGAT
This sequence comes from Chitinophagales bacterium, assembly GCA_013816805.1. NCBI lineage: Bacteria > Pseudomonadati > Bacteroidota > Chitinophagia > Chitinophagales > Chitinophagales bacterium. The sequence goes on from JACDDS010000003.1 coordinate 261,652, forward strand.
GTTGCTACAAAATTAGGGTTCTCGAGTACGGACAGAATCTCAAAGTGGGAGCGACGACTAACCTACCCACACTTATTGAACTTATTTAAGCTTTGTGAACTGTATAACGTATATCCCCATGAACTCTATGATGGATTACTATCCAACACTGCATCCCAGAAGAAAATTTAAATCATAAATAACTAGATCAACGATAGTAGATACCACGAATCTTATTCTGTTAATGATTTTTATAATTGCTTAAGCTTTGAGTATATGTATGACTTATCTGTTACTCTTTATCATCTAATTCTTGAAAAAACTATTCTATAATGTTTTGCCATTAGTCTATTTTCACATCTTATTTTATTTTGTTGTTATTACCAATTTTTGACTTGTTCTGGTGAGTGCAGTTTGCAGCGTTACCAAATATGTACCAATTGTAAGGTCTCTAACATCGACCTTTGTATTGTTTGAAGATGACGATAATATCATAGATTTTACTATTCTGCCGTATATATCGCTAATGAAAAGACGGGCTGCTTGTTGAATAGGATTATTCACGGAAAAATAATCATTAGTTAAATTTGGAAAAATTTTAAGTTTCTCTGTCATAATCGGTACTACAGTCGTAGCAATATCATTGACATATTTTACTATTCCGTGTGCGGTTGTATCATTTAAGAGATAGAAGCGCCCCGCCGCATATAGTTCATCATCAAAAAATGCCACGGAGTATACGTCTAAATCAATATCTAAATTCAGATTATACCAATTAGCTCCATCCCATTTCCCCACTCTTAAAATCTTACAATATTGATCTACACCAAATAAACCTCCGCCGACATACAAAAAGCTGTCATTGGCAACCATAGTATACGTATTTCCGCAAATGGTCTTAGGACCTACACTATCCCATTTAGAGCCATTCCACCGAGCTATATCATAACAATGGACATCACCCGCCGTATCAAAACTCCCGGCAGCGTATAGCTCACCTTTGTATGAAGCCAATGAATAAACCGTTCCTTCAAGGGAACTAACCGACCATCTGGTACCGCCCCCCAAAGGATGCCAAGCTTTACCATCCCATGAAGCGATGTTGTTACAGGAAACTTTATCTATGGTTCGGAATAACCCTCCTACAATCAGCTGATCGTTATACACAGCCATTGAATGTATTTCAGGGGAAACACTGTTTGCTTCAAATTTTCCGATAAGCTTCCACGTTTCTCCTGTGTACTGATAAACAGCTGAATTTTTTCCAGCAAATAAAGTATCGTGAAAAATTGCAAGACTTGTAACTCCAGTTAATTGAGGTGTTACAGGCGCACCATAAGTAGTGTCAATCCAACGGCCTACTCCATAAGGCCCTGCAAAAATTAGTGTATCATGGAATAATATCATGGCTGTTATAATATTTATGTAAGCCCCATATCCAAATTGTGCCTCTGATGAAATCCATCGGGTACCATTCCAAAAAGCAAGATTTCGTGATTGTACATCGCCAGCACTATCAAATATCCCCCCTACATAAAGAAGGTGGTGAATAGAATCAGAAACTATAGATGAAACTTCGGGCGGTTCACCTTCATAACGTCCATGAACGCCACCTACCACATCTTCCCAATGTTGAGCAAAAGCATTTAGACTAAAAAAAAATAGGGCAGAAGAAAATAATAATAAAATCCTCATATCAGTGAATTTTAAAAATTGGCTTAACAATAATTTGATTGTTGATTTTTACTACGGCGTAGTAGATACCATCCGGCAATAAAGAGCTTAAATTGATTTCAGCCTTCAACTCATTATTGAGGGTAGCTACAATATCTGAAAACACTCTATTGAAGTTATCTATAACCTTAATCTCAATATCTTTCGGTGATCCCGAATTCATCAGATCGTAAATCTCAAGCTTAAATAACTCTGAAGAAGGGTTTGGAGAGATTGTTACTTCATATTGATTTTTATCTAAATTCTCACTAGCATTTAACTCAGTTAATTGCTTATTTTCTTCGCAAGTGATGTCTAATTTGGTGAAGTAAAACGGATCGGTAAAGAACGAGCAATTCAAATCTGAATTATAGATCTTGCAGTAAAAAGTATCATTGGTTGATGGATGTTCGCCAGTTGGATATTGGATGGTATAGCTGGGATTTGTTTCACCGAGCATAGGTGTTCCGCTTTTTATCCACTGGAACTCATATCCTCTGCTTTGAAGCTCAGTATACGCAGAATTCAGGCTCAAGGGTTGTGAGAATCCATTAAATGTTGAATAGGGTTTGCACATTTTAAACTCTTTACAATCGGCACACCACTTCGTGGAACTTACAGTATACGTTTTTGTCTGTTGCCCGCAACAGCCGTAATCGTTTGGCTTGGTATCAATGCCATTTACAGTGAAAGGATGCATGCCGGCAGATAATGAAATTGTATTTACAGAATTTCCGGTAATTGACTGCAGTTCCTGTTCAGGTTCCCAGGTATAATAGTTTTGTGATTGTGGGTCATCTATGGATAATTCAAGACATTCTCCCGCGTATATAGTGCCTGTAGGAGAACGATCAACAGTATAAGAAGGATCATTTCCATCAGTTGTAATTTGAATGCTGGCTAAATTTGCTAAATTAGGAAACGGTGCATCAGATGCAGTTACTCCTTGTACAATATAAATTGTCGAAGAATTGTTTGGTGGCGTTACTGTAATTTTATTGTTAGTAGCAAAAGAATTTCCATTAAATTGGTTTGTGTACCATGTATAAATACCATGAGCAGTCACGTCACCGTTTTTTTCATCTGCTCCTGTTGCTGAAAGTTGCAATTCGATTTCATCATTACAGATAATTGTTCTTGCAGGTTGAGAGATTTGAATCCCTGGAGTCACATTTACTGTAATCGAAGATTGACTAGTAACAGAGCCGTTTGAGAATTGCACCATAAAAATTGAAGTATCGGATGGATACTCTGATGTCCCGTCATAACCGGAGCCTGGTGGCTCAATAATCAGTTCCTGACTGGTGCTGGTTAGTGCAGGCTTATCCGGTAAAGAAACGTTATACCATGTATATGATACAGTTCCAGACATATTTGGTTTTGTTGCTTTCAAGTCAACATTATCTTGATCAAATATTGATGTTGTTACATCATCACCAAAAAAAGTTGCATCATCAGTAGGGTATTTAACTTTTATACTACTATTTGTAAGTTCTTCACTGGAGTTAACGCTAAAATCAGAGCGTTTCACGGTTGCAGACTGATTTGTAAAACAACCATTATTATTAATCACAGTAGAGGTGTATTGTACTCCATCATTATACCGGATAATAGATTTGTTAGGAGGTTCGATAAAATCGTCGTAATGATTCGGCCGGGCATAAACTGTTGCATTCCCATTAACAACACTTGAGCCTGCTTTCTTGGTGCTGTATAGACCCAATGCCGGTGACCACCAAATATTATTTGTTGTACCCGTAATATCTAATTCAACGCCATTTTTTGGCCGTTGTTGGTCTTCGCAAAGGTATAGTAAAGGCTGACCAACAACTATGTGGATGGCTTCTATAAAACATTTATCTTAACAATATAATGCAAGGTGGTAAGCTTTATTTCTTTACTGCAACAAATCTGGAGTGGAAGATGGTACTCAGGGATGATCATTACAAAATGATTATCGTAAATTAAATAGCTTAAACCATCTAGTCTTAAATAAGCAGATGACTATATATGCATTTGTAATAATGCCAAATCACATGCATATCATATGGAGTTTTCCTGAGTTTTCAGATCCTTCCAAAATTAAACAGCGATTTATGAAATTTACAGCACAGATAATTATTGAAGACTTAAAAAGAAATAGGAACT